>JAICFA010000173.1 GCA_025923935.1 Candidatus Krumholzibacteriia bacterium | reverse complement strand
TAGTCGTAGTCGTTGAACAGATCGCGCTCGCGGTACTCGCGGTGGAGATACGTGGTCACGTCTCCCGCCGCGGTCGGCGCGGACGCCATGTCGGCCATGCGCGCCGGCGTTCCTCCCAGCGAACCGCCCCACGCGAGGAAATACACCGTCGACTTGGCGTGGGTGTGTTCGTGGTAGATCGAGTCGGGAGCCCCCGGCTCGTAGAAGTTGCGCCAGTCCTGCGATGGCATGCCGTAGAAGACCACGCGATCGGCGGGATCGAAGGTCCCGTCGCTGCCTGCTTCGACGCGAATGGCGACTTCGCGCATCGCCTGCCCCGGGAGCCAGGACCCATCCAGGTCGGTGTAACTGCGCGGTTGGTTTTCGCCGCCGCCGGTGAACACGCGCAAGCTCGCCGGATCGATGGACGCGAGCGACACTCCCGCGGCCGCGAGATCGGAGCCCGTCACCGCGTGCATCCCGCGCGCGCCCACCGTCAACCGCATCCAAAACGGCGCGCGCGAAAACCACGGATCGTTGGCCGCGGCGCGCGGCGTGTACGGAAACACCGTCCGGTTGACCACCAGGGTGCGCACCAGCGGGTCGGCGTGCGCCGCGTCGGCGACGTTGGCCGCCGGGGTGTAATCGATGGTGACATTGCCCACCATTACGTCCTGGGGAAAGCGCACCATGCACGACACGAGACGAGCGCCGCGAAACGGAATGGGTGCGGACACGGTGAGTGAATCGAGGGTGGGACCGGCCGCTACGCGCATCCCGGGCGCGGGAGCGGGTCCGACGCGAAAGCGCGCGGTGTAGGTGCCGCTGGGCGAAATGGCGGCGTAGAAGTAGACGGGCGCAATCGCGATTTGATCGTCGTCGCGAACCAACTCGACCACGGTGCGACCGTTGGTCTCCGAGGTGGTGTAGATCGACACGTCGGCGCGCGCGGACACCGACGCGAAGACGAGTGCGAGTATGACGCCTAGAATTTTCGCTGAACGCATGCGAGCTGATGCTGATTCGACGGAGCTAGCGACGATGCGCGCACTCCTGGCAACCTACGCGTCCAGGGGTTCCGCCCGCTCGATGAGCATGATGGGAATGCCGTGCTCGTTCACCGGATACTTGATGCGGCACCGCACGCACACCAGATAGCGACCCCGTTCGTCCAACGCGACCTTCTCCTTGCACTTCGGACATGCCAAAATCTCCAGAAGCTCGGGCCGGACCATGGGGACCTCGACGGAAGTAGGGGCGGGATTACTTCTATATTGTAGAGAATGCTACCGCCCGCGCGGCGGATGGGTCAAGGCGATTCTTGCTCGAAATAGCCCATGTTGAGGAATTTCTTGAGCCTACGCTCGCGCAGCACGTTCGCGGAAACGTGCGACAGGTAGTTCACTTCCTCATACAAGACCTGCCCCAGGGTCTCTGCCATGGCGGCCGGGTCGCGGTGCGCCCCGCCGGGCGGCTCGGGCACCACGCGGTCGATGACACCGAAAGTCAGCAGGTGCTTGGCCGTCAGCTTGAGCGCGTCGGCGGCTTCTTTCACCTTGGTCTGGTCTTTCCACAGAATGGCCGCGCACCCTTCCGGGGAAATCACCGAGTAGATGGCGTGCTGCAGCATGATGATGCGGTCGGATACACCCAGCGCGAGTGCGCCGCCGCTTCCGCCTTCGCCGATCACCACCGACACGATGGGTACCTTGAGCCCCGCCATAAGCTTCAAATTCTCCGCGATGGCGAGCGCCTGGCCGCGTTCCTCGGCGCCGAGTCCCGGGTATGCGCCCGGCGTGTCGATCAAGGTCACAATGGGCAGATCAAATTTCTCCGCCATGCGCATCAAGCGGTTCGCCTTGCGATACCCTTCCGGCTGCGGCATTCCGAAGTTGCGGCGTATGTTCTCGCGCGTGTCGCGTCCCTTCTGGTGTCCGATCACCATCACGCGCCGGTCGTTGATCGACATGAACCCGCCCACAATGGCAGCGTCGTCGGAAAAGGTGCGGTCGCCGTGTAGCTCGACGAAATCGCTGGTGAACGCGGAGATGTAATCGAGAGTGTAGGGACGCAGGGGATGGCGGGCGAGCTGCACTTGCTGCCACGCGGTGAGCTTGGCGAAGATTTCGTTGCGCAGCCGGTCGGCCTTTTCCGTCAAGCGCGTGACTTCGTCGTCGACGGAGACGTTCTGCACCACCGCGAGCTGCTTGAGCTCGCTGATCTTGTCCTCCAGCTCGACCAGCGGCTGCTCGAAGTCGAGGACGTGTCGCTTGGGGGCTCGTTGCACCATGGTCGTCCCTCGCTAGAACGTGTTCGCGAACACGATCTGCACCTCGCGCCCGGATTCGTCGCCCGGCGCCAGGTTGTGGGTAAGATCGGTGAATACTAGCATCACGCTCACCGTTTCTCCAAGCAAGGCGCGTACACCGGCGTCCACATAGACCCCTCCCTCGCCGTATATCCCATCGTCGGCATTGTCGTTACGGGCGGCGTCGAAATCCGCCAGGAGCGAAACGTGGCGGAAGATGAACCAGTCGGCGGAGGCAAAAACATTGGGAGCGCGGTCATCGTCGCGCGTTTCCAGCGTGTAGTTGGCACCGGCGGTTAGCGAGAGATCGCCGGCAAAGGAATGCCAGTTCTTGCTCGCAACCAAATAGAAGCCGGGCGATTTGCGCTCGTAGCGGCGCTCGCCTCCGTCGTACGCGCCCCACCCCTGCGAATCGAAGCCGCCGGCGAGCGCGGGCCAGCGTGTTTCCGCGACGAAGCGCACGCGCACGTCGAAACCCACATGGTCGAAGAACACCGGCTCGCCGCGATCGATGAGATGGTAGGCGCCGTAGAAAACACCGGCGTGCGCGAAGTCCTTGAATCCCACCCATCCTCCCAGGAGTGCGGTGCTTTCGGGCATGGCGCGCGTCATCAGACGATACTCTCGATGCGCAACAATTCCGGCTGTCGGATACCGCGCGCTGTCGATAGGTTGGGAGAGTTCCGCTCGCGCCATTGACCCCGCAAGCAGAATCACGAACGTTATCCAGGGCGCTCGCGGCATCAACCCATCCCCGCCGCGACCAGACGCACGTTGCTGGCACCCACCGACGCGGCCAGCCCTGACACCAGTGCCGTGTCGACGCGCACGCCTTGGCTGCGCGCGCGAATTACGTACGCGCGGCGCCCGCCTTCGCGCACGTGGAAGAACACGCGTGCGTCACCGGTGTGCTCGGAAAGCGCACGCTTCAGATCGTCCACGCGCTCCTCGCCCATCTGATCGAGATCGATAGTGACGTGCACCTCGCGCCACGCGGGCGGCGCGTCGTCGCTAACCGGTAGCACCGAGTTGACGAGGATCTTGGCGTCACCGCTGTTGCGCCGCGACACCCGGCCGTCGATGAGCACGATGCTGTTCTCGGCGACGAAGCGGCGCGATTTCTCCAGCACGTCGCTGAACATCACCACTTCGGCTTGTCCTTCGGGGTCTTCGATGGTGACGAATGCCATCGGGCGCTGGTTGCGATCGGTGGTGAGCTTGATGCCGGTGACCAATCCGCCGATCAGCGCGCGCTCGCCGCCCGGCATGTCTTGCAAATCCTTCGACGAGGTGGTGCGAATCATGGTGATCAAATCGCGGTAACGGTCCAGCGGATGGCCGCTCATGAAAAATCCCAGCGATTCTTTCTCTTTCTGCAGCTGGTCCTGTGCACTCCACGCCTCCACCACCGGGAGCGCCGGCTCGTCGGGCTCCGCCGCCCCGCCGAACAATCCGAATTGCCCGCGCTCGGCGTCGCGGAAGCGGCGCGCCGCGCGTTCCATGATCGTCTCGAGGCCCGCCAGCTTTTGCGCGCGATGGCCCGGCAGCGAGTCCATCGCACCCGCGGCGATCAAGCTTTCGTACACGCGCTTGGTGATGGAGCGCGAGTTCAAGCGCCCGCACAGATTCTCGAGCGAGCGGAAGGAGCCGCCTTCGTTGCGCTCGGCCACCAGGGTTTCCACCGCCGCCATGCCGACGTTCTTCACCGCGCCCAAGCCGTAGAAGATGCGCCCGTCGCGCGCGCGAAAGTCGGCTTCGCAGGCGTTGACGTTGGGCGGGACGATCTCGATGCCGAGCTCGTGGCAATCATCCAAGAGCACGGTCAGCCGGTCGGTGTCGTCGATCTCGCTCGACATGGTGGCCGCCATGAACTCCGCCGGATAGTGCGCCTTCAGGTATGCGGTGCGAATCGACAGCACCGCGTAGGCCGCCGAGTGCGACTTGTTGAAGCCGTACTCGGCGAACTTCTCCATCTGCGAGAAAATCTTCTCGGCCAGCGCGGGCTTGATGCCGCGCGCGCGCGCCCCTTCCACGAAGCGCTTGCGCTGCTCCGCCATCACGTCCTTTTGCTTCTTCCCCATCGCCTTGCGCAGCAGGTCGGCTTCGCCGAGGGAGAAGCCGGCCAGATCGCTGGCGATGCGCATCACCTGCTCCTGATAGAGAATGGTGCCGTAGGTATCGGCGAGGATGGGCTGCAACAGCTCGTGCTCATATTCTATGGAGCGTCGTCCGTGCTTGCAGTCGACGAACGTCGTCACCATGCCGCTGCCAAGCGGACCCGGGCGGTACAGTGCATTTACTGCTACCACGTCGTGGAAGCCGCTGGGCTTCAAATTTTTCAAGAGCTCGCGCATGCCTTCGCTCTCCAGCTGGAACACCCCCACGGTTCGTCCCGCACGCAACAGGTCGTAGGCGGTCTCGTCCTCCATGGGAATGTCTTCCACCGCGAGCCGGCGCCCATGGTTTTCCTCCACCATGCGCAGTGCTTTGGCAATGACTGTCAAGGTGCGCAGGCCCAGCACGTCGATCTTCAAGAGCCCGATGGTGTCGATGCTCTTCATGTCGTACTGGGTCGTGATTTCGTCGCGGTTCGACTTGTAGAGCGGGACGTGATTCACCAGCGGGGTGGGGGTAATGATCATGCCGGCGGCGTGCGTCGACGCGTGGCGCGACAGGCCTTCCAGCGTGAGCGAGAGCTTCATCAGGCGGCGGTAGTCGGGGCTGTTCTCCACCAGCGTTTTCAGATCGCCGATGGACTCCAAGGAATCCTTGAGCGAGGTGCCCGGTGTGCCGGGGATGAGCTTGGCGATGCGGTCGACCTCGTCGTACGGCACTTTCAGTACGCGGCCCACGTCGCGCACCACCGCCTTCGCCGCCATGGTACCGAAGGTGATGATCTGGCACACGTTGTCCTGTCCGTAGCGATCGATCACGTAGCGGATCACTTCGTCGCGGCGCTCGAAGCAAAAGTCGATGTCGATATCGGGCATGCTGACGCGCTCGGGGTTGAGCATGCGCTCGAACAACAGGCCGTGCGCCAACGGGTCGACGTCGGTGATACCAACCGCGTACGTGACCAAGCTCCCCGCGGCACTCCCACGGCCCGGGCCGACGGGAATTCCCTTGGAGCGTGCGTGGTCGACGATGTCGCGCACGATGAGGAAGTAACCGGCGAAGCCCATCTTGGCAATGACTGCGAGCTCGAAGTCGGCGCGCGCGCGCATCGCCTCGGTCGTTTCGCCGTAGCGACGCTCGAGGCCTTGGTAGGCGAGGTGGCGCAGATAGTCGTCGTTGCTGGCGAACCCTTCGGGAAGCGGAAAGCGCGGCAGGTGCAGCGCACCTTCGCGCAGCTGCACGTCGCAGCGTTCCGCCACCGCGGCGGTGTTGTCGAGTGCTTCCGGGTCGTCGGGAAACAGCGCTGCCATCTCGTCGCGCGTCTTGAAATACAGCTCTTGGGTGGTGAAGCGGAAACGCTTCGGGTCATCGATGTCGCTGCCGGTCTGCAAGCACAACAGCACTTCGTGCGCCTCGGCGTCGTCGCGGTTCAAGTAGTGAACATCGTTGGAGACGATGAGCGGCAGCTTGAGCTCTTTCGCCAACCGGCGGTAGACCTCGTTCAAGCGCTTCTGCTGCTCCAGGCCGTGGTCCTGCATCTCGACGTAGAAATGGCCCGCCCCGAAGATGTCGCGATATCGCTCGGCGCATGCGCACGCCTGCTCGAATCCTTCGCCCAGGGCGGCCTGCGCCACGGTGCCACGCAGGCACGCGGTGGTGCCCATCAGTCCGCCCGCGTTCGCGGCCAGCGTCTCGAAATCAATGCGGGGTTTATAATAGAAGCCTTCGAGGAACGCGATCGACGAGAGCTTGACGAGGTTGTGGTAGCCCTCGAGATTGCGTGCGAGCAGGATCAGGTGGTCGGTGTGGGAGGGCTCGCCCTTCTTGCGTCCCCGATCGTGGCGGCTCCCGCGCGTAATGTACGCCTCCATCCCCACCACCGGCCGGATGCCCGCCTTTTTCGCCGCGCGATAAAAATGAATCGCGCCGTGCATGTTGCCGTGATCGGTGAGCGCCACCGCCGGCATGTCGAGCTCCTTCGCGCGACGCACGAGATCGACCACCTTGACGGACCCGTCGAGCAGGCTGTACTCGGAATGCGCGTGAAGGTGAACGAACGATGCGGGCATGGTGTCGAGGAGGTCAGGGTGC
>JAICFA010000172.1 GCA_025923935.1 Candidatus Krumholzibacteriia bacterium | reverse complement strand
TAGCGGATGCGAACGAAGCGCCGGACGATTTCGTTATCGCCCGCGCGTAGACGAACCAAATAGATCCCCGACGCGACCGGACTGCCGCTCGCGTCTTTCAAATTCCAATTGATGGTGCGACCACCGGACGGCCCTTCACCGCGCCATCCCATCACCAAGCGGCCGCGGACGTCGTACACCTCGAGGGTGGTTTCCACGCCTTCGGGCGCATCGAGGCGGAACGAGACGTCGTTGGTGGCTGGATTCGGCCAGGGATTTTCTAAGAAGAGCGGCGGACGCGTGGTGACGTCGACGTCGGTCGCGTCATCCTCTACGACCACCCCGCGCACCACCGCGGTCACATAATTGTCCACGCGAACTTGAATGGTGTACGTGCCGGGAGCGACGCTAGCGATGCAGTAATGACCGACTTCGTCGGTACCGGCGTATAGACCCGTGTATTGATCGAGCTCGTCGAAGAGAAAGATGGCCGCGTGCGGAACCGGCTGTAGGGTGACGCCGTCGCGGACGGTGCCGCAAATGGTGCCGGCCGACGCAGGGCGCGCGCCGGAAATCATGGCGACTATAAGGAGGAATATGGATAAAGCAAGCGCGGTCGTTGCGCGTCGCTTCATGGATGTCTCAGCCGGTTCGGGTGAACTGCGACCGAATTATTGTAGCGGATGAGCGGGCGTGTTTCTAGCGAGATTTAGCGGCTAGCGCGCGTAGCGGACCACGATGCGGTTGTTCGCGGTGATGATCTCACCATTGGGAGCACCCCAGATCGAGTTGACCGAAGCGCTCGTGACCCGCGGGAGAAAGGACCATTCCGAGCCGTCGAAATGGATGACGTTCCCGTCGCTCTTCCCGATGAAGAGGTTGCGCTGCGACGATCCCCATATCGACACGTTGACCCCACCGGAGTATTCGACGAAGATTGGATTCCACGATTTGCCATTGAACTGGCATATCTCGGTCTGGTCGGCGCCGACGGCATAGATTTGATTACCGAACCCAAACATGTCGTAGATATCCCAGCTGACCGGTGAGGGAAATGGTCTCCACTCCCGGCCGTCGTAATGAATGATGGCACCGTCTTCACCGGCGGCGAAGGCTTGCGAATCCCAGGCATAAACAGCGAACAGCCAGTAGCTGGTGCCGGACAGCATCGGAGTCCAATGTCCGTCGCGTAGCTGCAGAATGACCCCATCCAAACCGACCGCATAAACGTCGCGCTCGGTGCCCGTGACCGCCGTCAGGCGATGCTCGGCGCCGCCGCTAACCCACGTCCATTGATCGCCGTCGTAGTGGAGGATCATGCCGTCCCCCACCGCATAGAGCTCGTGTCCGCTTCGTCCCCATACCGATCGCGCCGCCCAATCGGTCAACGCGTGTTTGTTGAGATCGGTCCACGTGCCGTCTAGATAGCGATAGGCACGCGAGCCGACCAGAAAGAGGCCGTCCTTCTCGGAACCCCAAAAGTCGGCGAACTCCTCACGCTGCCGTAAATCCGGTCGGCCGAACGACACCGTGGGATTCGTGCCTTCGATTTTCCAAATGACGCCGTCGCTGGCTGCGTACAGACGATTGCTGGCGCGATCGCCCCATATGACGTCGAGGAAACCGTTCATGTCCGCGACGCGCTCCCAACGCGAGCCGTTGTAGCTGAAAATGATTCCATCACTGCTCGAACAGTAGACCTCGGTCGCCGATCGCCCCGTCACGAGGGGATCCCAAACGCGCTCGCCGAGATCCACGCCTTGGAGTCGCTGCCCGTTATACGTGAAGAGCGAATCGAACGAGGTCATGTAGAGAGGCCCGTCCGGCGCTTTCCACACCGACGATGAAAAGTATCGCGTGGTATCGGGGCGCATGGCGCTCCAACCGTGGCCATCATAGTGACCCAACCATCCGTTCCAGCCGCCGATGTACACGTCACTCTCGTTTGCGCCCGAAACACTCCGCCACGGATCAAAGTCCTCATTCGTTACGATGAGGCTGTCGACCGACCAAGTGGCACCATCGTAGTGATAGAGCCGGTCGTTACCGCCACCGACTACAAAGATGTGACCGTCTTCCGAGCCCCACACGTCCGTCACCGAAGCCGGGCGTGCGATCTCGTGCCATTGGAAACCGTCGTAGCGGTGGATGTGGTTGAACCCGACGGCGTACAGATCGCCGTTGCTCGTGCCCCACGTCTCCGAGAATCCACGATCGTACGTGGGAAGCTGCAACGGTCGCCATTGACTGCCGTCGTACTTCAGTATGAAAGCGCCGGATGCGTACATGTCGCCATTAGGTGTTCCCCACAACGACCGAACCGGCGCACTGAAGAAATCGAACGTGGCGTCATACTGACTTTCAACGCGCGAACCCGACGGGGTGGTGGGATCGTCGGAGCACGATGCTAACAGGAGGCTCGTCGCGAGGAGAGCGGTGCGGAAGGAGACGCGCATGGATGTGATCGCCCGAATGATAACCGATTTGTTTTCAAGGGACCAGGACGATTCCGAAAGCGGATTAAAGGTCCTTTTCGAAAGTTTTGGTTTCGCGCTCCAAATCTTTGGTGGCGGCTTCCAGCTCGGCGTACGCAGCGTCGATCTTAGGGCCGACGTCGCGGCTCTTTTTGGATAGATCGGCAATGGCGGAGGCGTTGCCGGACGCCGAGGCGTCGCTCAGCAAACGAAACGTGTCGTCGCGTTCGCGCTCGAGCAATTCGATGCGGGCTTCTAGGTCGGCGACACGCTTCTCCAGCGGAGCGAGCACGCGCGCACGCTCCTGCACGCGCTTTGCGCGCTCTTTGCGGTCGACCTTGCGCACCACGGGCTCCGCGGCGCGCGCTGCGGTGGCGGGTTCAGCGCTGGGCGTGGGGGCGAGCTTGGCGGCTGCCGGCGCCAGCTGCTCGTCCATCTCCCAACCGACGGTGTCCAAGAAATCTTGATAGCTGCCGTCGAACACGCGCACGCGTCCGCGGTCGAACACGATGAAGTGCGTCGCGAGCGAGTGCAGGAACATTTCGTTGTGGGTGACGATCACGGCCGCGCCGTCGAATGCATCGATGGCGGCGAGGAGCGAGTCGCACGAATCCATGTCGAGGTGGTTGGTGGGCTCGTCGAGCAGGAGAAGATTGCACGGCGACGCGATCAGCTTACCGAGCGTCACGCGGCTGCGCTCGCCGCCCGACAGCACCGCGATCTTCTTCAACGCATTGTCGCCTTCGAACATCATCGCACCGGCGATGTCGCGGGCGACTTGCACGGATGTCATGGGTGCCGCGGATTGGATTTCCTCGGCGACCGTCATGCGCTCGTCCAACGTGGCCACGTTGGTTTGCGCAAAGTAGCCGCTCACGGTGCGCGGGTGAAACGAGATCTCACCCGATCGGGGCTGCAACTGGCCGGCCAGCAGCCGCAGGAGCGTCGACTTGCCGCGCCCGTTGGGACCGATCACGCAGATGCGGTCACGGTCGTGAACTTCGAAGCGCACGTCCGAGATCAACGGCGGCGCATCGCCGTACCCGAAGGTGATGTGGTCGACTTTCATCATCACCTTGCCGGGAAAGGGCTGGGCGCGAAACGAGAACTCGAGCGTTTGCAAGTGCTCGAGCTTATCCAGCTGCTCGTGTTTGGCGAGCATCTTGATGCGCGACTGCACGCGCGTCGCCATGGTGTTCTTGGCGCGAAACCGTTCGATGAAACGTTCGACGTCCTTGCGCTTGCGATCCTCGTTGAGGCGCGTCTTCTCGTAGATTTCTTCCTCTTGCAGAATCTGCGCGTACAATTTGCCCGTGTCACCCGCGATTTTCTTCGCCTTGCGGCGGTGAATGGCGACGGTGTGGGTGACCACGCGATCCATGAAGGAACGGTCGTGGGTGATGAGCACGAGCTCCGACGGCCATTCATTGAGGAAACGTTCGAGCCATCGAATCGAGACGACGTCGAGGTAGTTGGTGGGCTCGTCGAGCAACAGCAGATCGGGCTCGGAGACGAGCACCTTCGCGAGATTGAGTCGAACCTGGAAGCCGCCGGAGAACAACTCGGGCGCGCGCGACATGTCGTCGTCGTTGAAGCCGAGGCCGAACAGGATCTGCTCGGCGCGCCACACGTCGTCGCTGTGGCCGGGTGGCAACCCCAGCGCGGCTTCTTCGAGCAGCGTGGGTTGGGTGAAACGAATGTGCTGGTCCAAATGACCGATGCGGTACCGCTTCGGGATGACGATGTCGCCGGAGTCGGGAGTCACTTCCCCCAACACCATGCGAAACACGGTGGTCTTGCCGTGTCCGTTGCGGCCGACGAGCCCGATGCGTTCGCGACGGTTGACGGAGAACGACAGGTCCTCGAAGAGCCGCTGGGCCCCGAACGATTTGGTGACGCGATTGAACTGAATCACGGCGACGAGTCACTCTCGGAGCTGGAAGGAAGGCGCAATAGCACGGCCGCCGCGGCCCGCGCTTCGGTCACGTCCGCGACCTGATAACCGTTGGCCTGCATGCGCTGGACGATGTCGACGCTTTCGTTGCCGTGTACGTGCGAAAAAACGATCCATAGCTCCTGGGGTTTTCCGGCCATGGTGCTGAATATCGACATCACGCGGTCCGCCGGCGCGGGAAAGCGGCGCAGCCAGCTCCCATAGAAGATGTTCTTGCTGCGGCAGTAGTCGGGTGGGTTTTCGTCGTGCCAGCAATGCAGGTTCCACGTCGGTGGCAAGTCGTTGCGCGTGGCCTCGTAGCGCTGTGCGTAGTACGCGAAGGCGGGCGCAGCGCCGTAAAACACATACGTCGCCTGCGTGTCGAACGACTTTTCGTACCAGTACGCGACCACGGGACGAAGGTCCTCGGTTTCCGGCCAGTTCAACTTACGCCCCTTGTCGATCCAATTGCGCATCGTCAAATTGGGAAGCGACATCGCACTGACGAGGACGAGCCCCGCGTAGACGACGGCCACAGGCAGCCTCCACCAGCGCGAATGCGCGGCCGCCGCGAACCCCAACCCCGCGACCGCCACGACTTGCGGCAACATGATGAGCCCCCACCGAAAGCCGAAGGGAAAGATCTCGAACAGGCTCGCGACACCGTAAACGATCCACGTCGCAACGAACCAGACGATCCAACGGCGCTGCGACACCAGCGCGAAAGGCGCCAGCGCGAACCAGCACACTATCGGCACCCAGGCCTGCACGTGGGTGTAGGGCCAGCCCGAGAACTGGAAGGCAATCAAGTTGCCGAGCCAACGCCACACCAGCTTCAGCCCTTCGGGGCGCGCCTCGGGGGCCTGGGCCAGCGCCGAGCGAGTGTCGAGGACGCGCGCCAGTTGGTCGGGTAGTACCGGCCACAAGACCGGCACGGTCAACAGTGCGTAGATCGCTGCTCCCATCGCCAGCCGGCGCACGCGCGCACCGTCGCGACGCGCGAGGGATTCGAACAGCACGCACGCGAAGGGCGCAAACACGGGGAATACGGCTCCATAGTAGGCGGCGGTCGCCACGAAGGCGGAGAGGGCCCACGCGATCACCCATCGCTTTCCGCCGTCGCGCCATAGCCCGTGGAATGCCACCAGGTTCCACGCTAGCGTACCCAGCATGAGCGCGTACTGTCCCACTTCTTGTGCGTAACGAATGTCCGCCGGGTTGATCGCGGCCAGCGCGCCGACCGTGACGGCGCCGGTGAAACCGCCCAGGCGTTTCCCGAGCACGATCATCCCGGCGACACCGCCCATGCTGACGATCAGCGACAGCGATCGCAGCCACGCTTCGCCCGCCCCGAGCTTCATCCACATGTGCAAGAGGAACGAATAGAGCGGGGGATCGCCGGTACCTTCGCTGACGTAATGCGCGAGCTGCGTCAGCGGTGCGGTCGCCACCCAGTATTCGGTGGCTTCGTCGAACCACAGCGAGCGCGCGCCCAGGTCCCACACGCGCAGGGCGAGTGCCAGCAGCATGATGGCCGCGTACCACACGAGCTCGCGTCGCGGCGTCGTCGAGAGAAGCTTCATCGGATAATCAATCGCGTTGGGC
This sequence comes from Candidatus Krumholzibacteriia bacterium, assembly GCA_025923935.1. Lineage (GTDB taxonomy): Bacteria > Krumholzibacteriota > Krumholzibacteriia > WVZY01 > JAKEHA01 > JAKEHA01. The sequence continues at coordinate 529 of JAICFA010000172.1, read as the reverse complement.
TTGCACGCGGCGAACGGCGGCCGTCACGGTGCGGCGGGGGAACAGACGCAGCAGAAAAATGATGGTGTTGTTGAGCGCGCCGGGGACCACCACCGGTTTGCCCTTCATCATACCGTGGTAACCGGCGCGCACCACCACGTCGGGGTCAATGCGCATCATCATGCGCAGGCCGCGAACATTACCGACGTTGGCGCGCTTTTGGAATTCGGTGGGCGTTGGGCCCGGGCACAGCGCGGTGGCGGTCACACCGGTGCCGCGCAGCTCGTTGGCAATCGCCTCGGTGAACGACAGCACGAAGGCCTTGCTCGCGTAGTACACCGGCTGCAGCGGACCCGGCTGGAAGGCGGCGGTGGACGCGACATTGAGAATGCGCCCGCTCTTGCGCGCCACCATGTCGCGTACGAACAGCTTGGTGAGGTGGACGACCGCGGTGATGTTGACCTGGATCATGTCGAGCTCGGTCTGGAGATCGGATTGGTAGAAAAAGCCATACATGCCGAAGCCGGCGTTGTTGACGAGCACATCGACC
>JAICFA010000171.1 GCA_025923935.1 Candidatus Krumholzibacteriia bacterium | reverse complement strand
GAATTCGAAAACGCTGGCGCACTTTGCGTTTTTCCCCGAGCTCAACCACAACGAAATCGTCGGGTGGGAAGTGGGCGCGCAGATGGCGCAGACCGTCATTCTTTCGCTCGAAGATCGCGACGATCACCCCGGCACGCGCCGCCACACCGAGATCGGACTCACCCTCATGCAGCCCTTCGCTGCCCGCGTCGAGCGCATCGAGACGCCGGCGAGCGGCCGCCTGGCGCGCATGCTCGCGATGATGCTGCTGGGAGATTTCGCGAGCGTATACCTCGCGTACCTGAACGGCGTCGATCCCACCCCGGTGAAAAAGATCGACGCGTTGAAGAAGGAGCTGTCGCGTTGAAAGCAATCATTCCGGCCGCCGGCATCGGCACGCGGCTGCGGCCGCACACCTACACGCTGCCCAAGGCGCTCTTGTACGTCGCGGGCAAACCCATCATCGCGCATATCTTGGACGATGTGGTGGCCCTCGCACCCAGCAGCATCGTGCTCATCGTGGGCTACAAGGGCGAGCTGATCGAGAAGTACGTGCGCAAGCATTACCCCCAGCTGCAAGTCGACTTTGTCTTCCAGGAGGAGCGGCGCGGCATCGGCCACGCCGTCGATCTCACCCGCAAGGTCGCCGACAGCGGCGAGCCGCTGCTCATCGTGTTGGGCGACACCATCATCAAGACCGACTTGAAGAAGGTCGTGGCGCACAAGACCAACGTCTTGGGCGTGAAGGAAGTCGAAGACCCGAGGCGCTTCGGTGTCGCCGAAGTCGAAGGCGGCCGCATCAGCAAGCTGGTCGAAAAACCGCAAGAGCCGCAATCCAATTTGGCGCTCGTGGGTCTCTATTACCTGAACGACGGGAAGCCGCTCTTCGACGCCGTGCGCGAGATCATCGAGCGCAACATCACGACCAACAACGAATACCAGATCACCGACGCCCTCCAGCTGATGATCGGTCGGGGGGCCGAGTTCGTTCCCTTCGTCATCGACGAGTGGTTCGATTGCGGCAAGCCCGAAGCGATGCTCGAAACCAACCGCAAGCTCCTCAAGAACTCGGATCACGCGCCGGCGATAGACGGATCGATCGTGATTCCGCCGGTGTCGATTTCGCCCGGCGCGGAGATCGTCAATTCCATCATCGGACCGTACGTGTCGATTGCCGAGCGCTGCGTGATTCACTCCTCGGTGGTGCGCGACTCGGTCATCTCCGAGGGCGCCACCGTGACCGACGCGCTCTTGGAGTCGAGCTTGATCGGCGCGAACGCCGTGATTCGCGGCGGCTTCAAGAAACTGGACGTGGGGGATTCGAGCGAGATCAACTTCAAGTAAGCGGCCGGCTTGCCCGGACCCGCCGGGACCCCACCGTCGGGGACCTGGTCCGGGCCGTCCCCAACCGGCGGGGGGGCAGACGGACGGCCCAAATGGGCCCACGCAAGGCTTGCAACCGGGGCGGAATTGTAGAACAATGCGCCCTGCACGCGCCTCTCCGAGGGTTCGATCGTCATTCCGCCGGCGTCTTCGCCGGGTCCCGAACTCCGTCAACGGGCATACGTGTCGTTTTTCTGATCGCACGCGCACATCCAGGGCGCGGATTTAGTGTTTTCAAGGAGCAATCATGGCTGAGAAGCGCTTGTTTACGTCGGAGTCCGTCACCGAGGGACATCCCGACAAGATTGCAGACCAAATATCCGATTCCGTTCTCGACGCCATTCTTTCGCAGGATCCCAAATCGCGCGTGGCGTGCGAGACGTTGGTGACCACCGGCCTCGCGTTCGTCGCCGGTGAAATCACCACGGAAGCGTATGTCGACATTCCGCAGCTCGTGCGCAAAGTGATCGAAGAAATCGGTTACAACGACGCGTCGTTCGGGTTCGACTCGCATACCTGCTCGGTCATCACGTCGATCGACGAGCAGTCGCCCGACATCTCGATGGGTGTCGACCGCGACGGCGCCGGCGACCAAGGCATGATGTTCGGCTACGCCTGCCGCGACACCGAGGTCATGATGCCGCTGCCGATCTTCCTCGCGCACCGTTTGTCGGAGCGTCTGGCGTGGGTGCGCCGCAACGAACCGTCCACCTCCTATGTGCGTCCCGACGGGAAAACACAGGTGACGGTCGAGTACGTCGACGGCAAGCCGCACCGCATCGACACCGTCGTCGTGTCGACGCAGCACTCGGACGACGTCAAAGACGAAACCATTCGCAAGGACATGGATCAGAAGGTCGTGCAACCGGTCTTGAAGCAGTACGGCTTCCCCGCCAACGGCTACCGTTTGTTGGTGAACCCGACCGGCCGCTTCGTGCAGGGCGGTCCCAAGGCCGACTGCGGACTCACCGGGCGCAAGATCATCGTCGACACCTACGGCGGCATGGGCAGCCACGGCGGCGGTGCCTTCTCCGGCAAGGATCCCAGCAAGGTCGACCGCAGTGCCTCGTACGCCGCGCGCCACATCGCGAAGAACTTGGTCGCCGCGGGGCTGGCGGACGAGTGCGAGATTCAGATCGCGTACGCCATCGGCGAGCGCGAGCCCGTCTCGGTGATGGTCGACAGCTTCGGCAGCGGCAAGCTGTCGGACGAAAAGCTGACCAGCATCGTGCGCGACACCTTCGACCTCACACCCAAGGGCATCATCGAGCGTCTGAAGCTGCGCCGCGGCATCTATCGCAAGACCGCCGCGTACGGGCACTTCGGTCGCGACGAAAAAGACTTCACCTGGGAACACACGGATTTCGTAGACGAGCTTCGTAAGCGTGCCTAATAGAGTCTGCGCGGGTCCTGTCCTTCAGCAGCCCACAGCGCTCGGTCCACCGCGACTACGCGCTAGTAGTCCCTCGCTTGTGGGCGCCCGCTGAAGGCCACCCGCGCATGCACCAAAAGAAAGGAAACGAGAGATCGCAATGAAATACGACATCAAGGACATCGGGCTTGCGACCGTCGGTAAGGATCGAATCGAGTGGGCGGACGACCGCATGCCGGTGCTGCGCAGCATCCGCGATCGCTTCCATAAGGACAAGCCGCTGAACGGTGTCCGCATCGTGGCGTGTTTGCACGTCACCACCGAGACCGCGAACCTGATGCGCACGCTGCAAGCCGGCGGGGCGCAGGTGGGGCTGTGCGCGTCGAATCCGCTGTCCACGCAGGACGATGTCGCGGCGAGCCTCGTTGCCGACTATCAGATTCCGGTGTACGCCATTCACGGCGAGGACAACGACACCTACTACAAGCATATCAATCAAGTGCTCGACATGAAGCCGCAGATCACCATGGACGACGGCGCCGACCTGGTGTCGACGCTGCACTCGTCGCGCGACGACGCGCTCCAGGGCGTGTTCGGCGGCACCGAAGAGACCACCACAGGCGTCATTCGCCTGCGCAGCATGCAGAAGGAAGGCGTGCTCAAGTTTCCGATCGTGGCGGTGAACGACGCCATCACAAAGCACTTCTTCGATAACCGTTACGGCACCGGCCAGAGCACCATCGACGGAATCTTGCGCGCGACCAACGTTCTATTGAGCGGCTCGACCGTCGTCATAGCCGGCTACGGCTGGTGTGGCCGCGGCGTGGCGATGCGCGCGCGCGGCATGGGTGCCAACGTCATCATCGTCGAGGTCGATCCGGTCAAGGCGCTGGAAGCGGTCATGGACGGTTACCGCTGCATGCCCGGTGTGGAGGCGGCACAGATCGGCGACGTGTTCATTACGCTCACCGGCAACATCGCCGTCATCCGCCGCGAGCACTTCGAGCGCTTGCAGGATGGTGCCATCGTGTGCAACTCGGGACACTTCAATGTCGAGATCGAGATCGAAGAGCTCGAAAAGATGGCCGTAAAGAAGAAGCGCGTGCGCAAGGACGTCGACCAGTACACGTTGAAGAACGGCAAGCGCATCAACATTCTGGGCGAAGGCCGCCTGATCAATCTGGCCGCCGCCGAAGGCCACCCGGCCGCGGTGATGGACATGAGCTTCGCCAACCAGGCGCTGGCCGCGGAGTACATGGTCAAGCAGCACGGTTCGCTCAAGCCCGAAGTGATTCCCGTGCCCGAGCGGATCGACCGTGAGATCGCGCGGCTCAAGCTGGCTTCGATGAACTATAAGATCGACGAGCTCACCGAGCAGCAGAAGCGGTACCTGGCGAGCTGGGAGCAGGGCACCTAGCCGCGCCGCGGATAGCGATTAGAAAGCAGCGCCTCGGATGCTCGTCCGCGGCGCTGTTTTTTTTGGAATTACTGCTTCGCTGCTTCTTCGTCGAGTGAGCGCGCTTCCTCCGGCGAGAGCTTGTTTGGATCCAAGCCCGCCGCCATGCTCAATCCGACGAGATAGGGGACCGCGGGCACCGGGCCGGCGTACTGGGCGTGCTTCAAGGCGTTGGGAATCGCGGCGTCGGGAGAGTATTCCTCCCAGCTCACCCGGCGCTTCGTTACCCACAAGTTCGCTTGCGGCGAGAGCCACACGCGCCAGCTGGGGAAGTCGGCTTTGATGCGCGCGCCGGGAACGACGAGGCCGTCTTCGGCGACGTGCATGTCGGGTTGGTCGTCGGGAGTCTTGGCCAGTGCGACCGCGGCCAGTTGCAGCGGCGACGCCGCGTCGCGATAGTGGGCAATGGTGGCCGGGTCGAGCTCGAGTACGACGACGTCGTCTTTGGCCAGCGATGCGCGGCACGTCCAAATGCGCGCGATGGTATTCCACTGCGCAGTCGGATCTTTCAGGAGGCTCGCGACGAATGCGTCGGACTGCGGCGGATCCGTGCGGCCCCGATAGACCGCTTCGGCATCGTGCTTGGTCCCGCACCCTGCGCACGCTTCGCTGCCGAGCACAGGTGAGTTGGTCTCGATGAATTTCTCCGCCAGGCGGCGGCGCTCGGCGTCCTTGACCTGGATCTTGCCGCACGTCGAGCATTGCCAGTAATTGCTGGTCACGCGGCGAGGATAGCACCGCGCGGCGCTTGCGTCACCTGCTAGCGTCTGTTGTACAAGGCCTTCACCGTGCCCAATGAAGTTGCGCGTGTAGGCGTCGGCGCCTGCGCCGTGGCGAGCTTTAGATATGCCCTGCCATCGTAGTAGGCGATCAGCGGCAAGCCCGCCGGGTTGACGGCGATCGAGCTCGCCGTTCCGACGTTGCCGAACGAATCGACAGTTTGGCGCTGCCACGACCCCCCGTCGAGTGCCGCATAGCGAAGGTCTTGATTGGTGGCATCGTAATAGCTGACGTGCGGTCGTCCCAGGGCATCGATTGCGATCGATGGTGCCTTGCCCACGTCCCCGGCCTGGTCGAGGGGCGTGAAGTTCCACGCTCCACCGAGGAGCGGGGGCCGTGTGCCGTAAATGAGGTCGCCCTGAGCTAGATCGTAGTAGACCATGTGCAGCACGTCGCTGGCATCGACTGCAACCGCGCCGCCTAAGCCCGCTGGGAGGGTTTCGCTCAGCCATGTATCTCCGACTTCCGTCCAATACTGCATGGCCGCACCTTCGGTCGGCACAAAGACGATGTGGGGCGCGTAGCGTGAGTCGACGGCGAGAGAAAGTGTCGGGCGCGTGGGGATGAATATCGACCGGTTGGTGATTTCGTCGCGGTCGTAGTTCAAGAACCCGGTGTACAGTCCGCTCCCCCACGACCAGTTCTCGACGACGTGTACGCCGCCGGTATGGTCGAGAGCAATCGTCAATGTCCACGGATCCAAGCCCTGCATGAATTCGAACGACCACAGGCCGCCCGTGCGCCGGGCAATGTGGGTAAGCGCATTGTGGCTGAGGCCCACCACCGGATCGCCGCTGGGTACGATACCGAGCGACCGCGTCGAGTACACGGTAGCGTTCGACGAAACCATCTCCGTTGCCCAAATCGGATCTGACTTACGCGCCAACACCACGCCGTTATCGTTATAAACAACCGATGGCGTTCCATTGGCATCCAATGCGAGCGATGGATTGCACCAAGGGGGGACGCCGACAACGGCGACTTCAATCGAGAACATGACTTGAGCGAATGACGGGGATGCCGTCAGGAGAGAGGCGAACACTGGAAGTAGAACACGTGCGCGCATGGGGACACCTCGTGGTGCGACAGGTTTCGGCGCAACGTGGGAACGCCGAATGGGTTCAGGAACGATTGAGGTGTGTAGATCGAATTGGTAGCAGTGGGTCGCTAGGGAGCATAGCACGGACTTGCTTTCGCACGCGACGATGTTCTATGATTAGGGCCTACCGCCGCCCCTGATCGACCCCACGGAATGCCTCGCAGGCTCCCCCAAGCCGGTCACGGAGGTTTCTATGCGCAGGTCACACATCACGCGGCTACTCCTTCTCGTTCTCATCGCGGCCTTCGCCGTCGGTTGGCGCAGCCCATCGGCATCGATCCCCACCGGCCTTTACAATCCCATTAACATGACGCTGGCGGACCACACGCTGTACGTGTCCGACCAGGCCAGCGGAGTACACATTTACAACGTGGCCGACCCGGCGTCGCCTCAATTCATCTCCCGAATTGCGTTGAACGGACATCGCGGCACCGCGGTGAAAGACGACATTGTGTACGCGAGCACGTACCACTCGCTGCGAGT
>JAICFA010000170.1 GCA_025923935.1 Candidatus Krumholzibacteriia bacterium | reverse complement strand
TGTGGCCGTGAGATTGTGCTTGGCACGTTGGATGCCTGGCCCATGGCATGGGAACGGGATCGACGGGATGGGTGCCTCCTCATTGTCCACACCCCAATTGCCGCTACTTCAACGCGTTGTCACCCGACTGGCCGTTCATACGTAAGGGCTTCTATGGCAGACAGCGCCGCCCCCAGCGTGTCCAGCGGTTTACATGCTGTGCGTGCAAGCGTCACTTCAGTACACAGACCTTCTCGACGTCATACTGGCAGAAGCGCCCTGAGCTCAGCGCTCGTATGGTGCTCATGGTCGTCGGCTGCATGGGCAACCGACAGATCGCTCGGGCGCTCGCTTGCAGTCCGTCCACCGTCGCCCATCAGATCGCTCGCCTCGGTCGACACTGCCTACTCCTACAGGCCGGGGAGCTCGCGCGCATAGATCGACTCCACGAGATCGCCATCGACGGCTTCGAGACCTTCGAGTGGAGTCAGTACTTCCCGTTCCACCACAACGTCGCGGTTGAAGTCGCATCCGGGTACTTCCTCTACCACACCGATAGCCCGCTGCGACGAAAGGGTCGCATGACGGCCGAGCAGAAGGCGCGTCGCCTGGAACTCGAGGCGCGCCTTGGAAAGGCTCATCCAGCGGCCGTTGAGATCGGTGTACGCGAGCTGTTAGTTGGGATTCTTTCCAAGCAATGTTCGGTGACAATTCGCAGCGACGATCACGCGGCCTACCCCCGGGCGATCGCCTCCCTCAGCTGCGACATCATGCATCGCATCACGTCCTCGAAGGAGCGACGCGACGAGCGCAACCCGCTTTGGGAAGTAAACCTCCTCGACCTCGTGATCCGGCACAGCACCGCGGCCCACAAGCGCGAGACCATCGCGTGGGCGAAGCGCCGCCAGGCTTCGATCGAGAAGCTCGTGATCTTCCAGGTGTGGCGCAACTACCTCAAGCGGCGGCGCGAGAAGGGTAGTCTTGTGACGTCTGCGATGCTCTTGGGGCTCGCGCACCGGCCGTGGCACGTTCGGGATTTATTGGCGGGCCGCCTATTCTGTGAAAAGGTCCGCCTGTCGGACCGCTGGCGAGACTACTATCGCAGGCGCATCAGGACCACGGCCCTGGTCGTGAATCGCACGCACGAGTTGTCCTACGCTTTCTAGGGGCCTTTGTGACGTCGATGCTGGCGGGTTCGACTTGCCCAGGCGCAATCTCGCGGCCACAACCTAGTAGTTATGGCGGAGAATTTCGCCCTCGACCATGAACACCACGTCTTCCGCGATGTTGGTGGCGAGGTCGGCGATGCGCTCCATGTGGCGGGTGGCACTAATGGTGTTGATGGCAGGTTCGATGAAGCGGTTATCTTCGCGCATGACGTGCTGCATCGCGGAGTACATGAAGCGGTGGATGCGATCTACCTCGTCGTCCACCATGCACACGGAGCGCGCCAGCGAGGCATCGCGCTCCACCAGCGCGTTCAAGCTGTCGTGCACCATCTTCTGCACGACGGCCACCAGCTTCTGAAATTCGTCGGGTAGCGGGACGGGCTCCAGGTCGGCCAGTGTTTCCGCGCGTTCCGCAATGGCGACGGCGTGGTCGCCGATGCGCTCGAGGTCGTTGTTCACCTTGAGCGCGGTGATGATGAAGCGGAGGTCGGTGGCAACGGGCTGGTGGAGTGCGAGAATCTTGAGCGCACTCTCCTCGATCTGGTTTTCTTGGTCGTTGATGGCGTCGTCGCCGGCGGTCACTTCTTGCGCCAACGACTTGTTGCGACGGCCCAGCGCGTGGATCGCCTTGTTGGTGGCTTCTTCCACCATGGCACCCATGGTGAGGAGCTGCTTCGCGAGGTGGTCTAGGTCTCGTTGTAAGTGCTTGGCCATGCGTTGCCCACCATCATCGGACCAAGTGCCGAGTCGCGTCAATTGGCGCCTTCCTATCCGGCCGTCCGGCGCAGTGGAATCTGCACCTGAAACGTGCTGCCGCGACCGGGCGAGCTGCGCAACGCCACGTTGCCGCCGTGGGCCAGGGCGACGTGCTTGACGATGGACAGCCCCAAGCCCGTCCCCCCCAGCTGGCGCGAACGCGCCTTGTCGACGCGATAGAAGCGCTCGAATACCCGGCCTTGATCCTCGGGCGCGATGCCGATGCCGGTGTCTTCCACCGTCAGCACCGCGTTCGGGCCCTCGACCGCGAGCCGCACGTCCACGCGCCCGCCCTCGGGCGTGAACTTGATGGCGTTGCTCAGCAGATTGTCCACCAGCTCGCGAATCGCCTCGGAGTCGCCTTCGACGGGGACGGGCGCGTCGGCGACGCGCGCCGCAATACCCACCCGCTTGCTCTCCGCCGCGTGCACTTGCGCGCGGTACGACTCGGCCACGGGCTCGCGCAGATCGAGGGCTTCGAACTGCACCCCGCCCTGATCCGACTCCAGGCGCGAGAGCGTCAACAAGTCGGTCACCAGGCTGGACAGGCGCTGCGACTGGTCGTGAATCTTTTCGATGAAACGGCGGTGCGTCTCCGGATCCATCTGCGGGTCGTCGATGAGAGTCTCGACCAGCCCGCGGATGGCGGCCAGCGGGGTCTTGAGCTCGTGCGAGATGTTGGCGATAAAGTCGCGGCGCATGCCCTCCAGCTGGCGCAGATCGCTCACGTCGTGGAGCACCACCACCGCGCCCACGCGCTCGCCGTTGGCGTTTTTCAAGGGCGATCCGATGAGCTGGATGACTTGGTCGTTCTGTGCCTTCGCGATGCGCGCTTCCGACACGCGCACGCGGTCTTCCTTCATGGCATCGGTGAGCGCTTCGCTCACTTCCCGCACCCGCGTCACTTCCCAAATGCGGCGGCCTTGGGCGGTGGCGGCGTCGATGCCAAGGATGGCTTCGGCCGCACTGTTGACGTGCACCACGATGTCATTGCGGTCGACCGCCATCACCCCTTCCACCATGCTGGCGAGAATGGCGAAGGTGACGTTGCGCTCGGCAGTGATGGTGTCGATCTGCGAACGCAGCTGCACCGTCATGGCGTTCAACGCCCCCGCAAGCTCTCCGATCTCGTCCTTGCGGTCGATGCGCAGCGGATGGTTGAAGTCGCCCGCGGCGACGGCGCGCGCGGCGGCAGTCATGTCGACCAGCGGGCGCGTGTAGTTGCGCGCGAGCAACAGACCGATCAGGAGCGCCATCGCCACCGCCAGTGCGGTGCCCAACAGCACCACGCCGCGCACCGCACCGCGGCGCTGCTCCAACGCCAGCAGCGGCTCGGCCACCCTGACGAAGCCTGCCACCGTTCCCTCTTTGACGACGGGGACGGCGACGTACATCGCCGTTCCACCCAGCGAGCTCGAGAAGAGCTTCGATACCCCGACACCCTTCGACAACGCCGCGATGATCTCCGGACGATTACGTTGGTTGTCCATGATGGCCGGGTCTTCACGCGAATCCGCCAGCACGCGGCCGTCGGCGGCGATCACCGTGAGGCGCGTGTTGGAGCGCGCACCCAGCATCCACACGCGGTGCTGGAAGGCGGAATCGGTCGGGGCGTCGACGTAGGGTCGGGCGATGTTTTCCAAGAGCAGCGCCTCGCTATGCAGGGACGTCTGGATCTGATCGGTGAGATCGCGGTCGAAGCCGCGCACGACCAACACCCCCACCACCACCGCCGTCAATAGAATGACGGCTGCGTAGCCGGCGTACACCTTCCACAGGAAACGCGAGCCGAGCATAGCGTGAACTAGTCTTGGTCTTTGAACCGGTAACCGACGCCGCGGATGGTTTCAATCAGCTCGCGGCGCGTACCTAGCTTTTTTCGAATCGCCCGCACGTGCACGTCGATGTTGCGGTCGATGACAATCGCGTCGTCTCCGATGACGCGGGTGAGCAAGTGGTCGCGCGTGAACACGCGCCCCGGGTGCAGGGCGAGGAAATGGAGCAGGCGAAACTCGGTGGCGGTGAGCAGCACCGCTTCGCCGTCGACGCGGACTTCGTGGCGCTGCGGGTCGATGACCACGCCCTCGAAGGCGACGCGCTCGCGGCGATCGCTCTCGCCCTTGGACTTGGAGCGGCGCAACACCGCTTTGACGCGCGCGGTGAGCTCGCGCGGGCTGAAGGGTTTGGTGATGTAGTCGTCCGCGCCCACGCCGAGACCGAGCACCACGTCGCTCTCTTCACCATTGGCGGTGACCATGATGACCGGAATCGACTGGGTGAGGGGGTCGGATTTGAGCTTCTTGCACAGCTCGATGCCGTCCACTTCGGGGAGCATGAGATCGAGCACGACCAAATTCGGCTTCGACTTCTCGATCTTCTCGAGACCGTCCTCGCCGCTGGTGCTGGTGATGACGTCGTACCCCTCGCGCTTCAAGTTGTACGCGATGACTTCGAGGATGTCGGTCTCGTCTTCGATAACGACGATCTTCTCAGTCTTCAACAATGTTGCCCTCTTCTCTAATATCATCGTTCCCGACAGCATAGTGCTCCTTCAAAAAGATCGGGTAAACACTCGGTAAATCGTCGTGAGCGGCCATGACAACCTCTATCCGAAGCGCCCCGTGACATAGTCGGAGGTCTCGCTCAGCTTGGGATTGGTAAAGATCTCCTCGGTCGGCCCGTATTCGATCAGGCGGCCCAGGAACATGAAGGCGGTGTAATCGCTGACGCGCGCCGCCTGCTGCATGTTGTGGGTCACGATGACGATCGAGTAGGACCCCTTGAGCTCCTGCATCAAGTCTTCGATCTTGCCGGTGGCGATGGGATCGAGCGCCGAGCACGGCTCGTCCATCAACAGCACCTCGGGCTCGCCCGCGATGGCGCGCGCGATGCACAGGCGCTGCTGCTGGCCGCCCGACAACCCCAGCGCGCTCTCGTTGAGCCGGTCCTTCACTTCGCTCCACAGTGCTGCACCGCGTAGGCTCTTCTCGCACACGTCGTCCAGCACCGACTTGCTGCGCACGCCGTCGACGCGCAGCGAGTAGATCACGTTTTCGTAAATGCTCATCGGGAACGGATTGGACTTCTGGAAGACCATGCCCATGCGCTTGCGCAGCTCGATCACGTCCACGCCGCGCCCGTAGATGGAGTCGCCGTTCAAGAGGATGTCGCCGTCGATGCGGACGTCGTCGAGGAGGTCGTTCAAGCGGTTGATGGAGCGCAACAGCGTCGACTTGCCGCACCCGGACGGGCCGATGATCGCGGTGATCTTGCCCTTAGGCATAGCCATACCGATGGCGCACAGCGCCTGCTTCTCGCCGTACCAAAAATCGAAATTGCGCACCTCGAGCACCGCCTGCTCGCGCGCGAGCTCGTCGTGGATGGCGGCGGCGACGTTGTCGCCGCGCGCGATCGCCTGGAGGCGGTTGAGCGAAGCCGATTGGCGGCTCGGTTCGTCCGGCCCGGATGGGGTGGGTTTGATGGGATCGTTCATGGGTTTCGGGATCAAAACGTACCACCGACGAAACGCCGCCGCAACCGCGTGCGAATCCACACCGCGGTGACGTTGAGCACGGCAATGATGGTAATGAGCAGCAATGTGGTCGTAAACACCATGGGCTTGGCCGCCTCGCTGTTCTGGCTCTGGAATCCGACGTCGTAGATATGGAAGCCGAGGTGCATGAAGCTGCGGTCGGGGTGGAAATACGGTGCCACCCCGTCGATCGGCAGGTCGGGCGCCAGCTTGACCGCACCCACCAACATCAGCGGAGCAACTTCGCCTGCGCCGCGCGCCATCGCCAATATGAAGCCGGTCATGATGCCGGGCATGGCGCGCGGCAGCACGATGCGGCGGATGGTTTGCCACTTGCTGGCACCGCACGCGTAGGAACCTTCGCGCATAGAGCGCGGGACCGCGGCCAGCGCTTCCTCCGTCGACACCACCACCACGGGGAGCGTCAACAGCGCGAGCGTGAGCGAGGCCCACAAGACACCGCCGCGTCCGTACGTCGGATTGGGCAGCTTTTCGCTGAAGAACACCTGATCGATCGAGCCGCCGATGATGTAGCAAAAAAACCCCAGACCGAACACGCCGAACACGATGCTCGGCACACCGGCCATGTTATTGATGGCGATGCGCACCGCACTCACCGCGAGCCCCGCCTTGGCATACTCGCGCAGATACAACGCCGCCAACACACCGAACGGTACCACCGCGATCGACATGAGAAGCGTCATGATCACCGTGCCCACAATGGCGGGCAAAACCCCGCCTTCGCTGTTCGCCTCGCGCGGGTCTTCGGTCAGGAATTCCTTCCAGCGCGATCCATACACGGCGAGCTTGGCACCGAACGAGAGTTGGTTGGCGGGATACGCGCGCACGACGTCGGCCAAAGGGATGGTGGCATCTTCGCCGGTCGCGGTCTGTAGCACCAGCTGGTAGCGCGCGTTTTCTTCGTCGAGCAGGCGAACCTCTTCTTCCAACGTATGCTGGCGCGATTCCAGCGCGCGCAGCTCGCCCTCCATGATCTTTTGCGCGGTGACATGCTGCGGCGAGCCTTGTCCGTAGCGCAGTTCGACCTCGCGCGCGTCCAGGCGCGCCTGCTCGGCGCGCAGGTGCAATTCTCCGAACTCATCTTTCTGGAGCCGGTAGCGCCGTTCGAAGCGCTCGGTCACGGAGTGGTGGTGGCGGCGGAACTCGCGCCACACGGCGGGTGGAGTGGTC
>JAICFA010000169.1 GCA_025923935.1 Candidatus Krumholzibacteriia bacterium | reverse complement strand
TCTCCAGCCCCAGCCGCTCCGAATACAATCCCCAACCCTCCACGAACGCGGTGAAATAGGTGTAGCGGCGGAAATTCGGCACGTCGGGCAGCTCCTGCATGATGGCGATTTGCAGGTGGTGGCCCGGTACGGCTTCGTGAAATGACAGCGCTTCCAATTCATATAGAGGACGCGCCTTGAGGTCGTACGTGTTCATGAAGTACGTGCCCGCGCGCGTGCCGTCGCCCGCCGGCTGGTTGTAGTACGCGGTCGTCGTCTTGGGCGCGATGAAGTCCGGAATGGGTTTGACGCCGTACGGCATGCGCGGGAGAGTCTTGAACATCTTGGGAAGCTGGCCGTCCATCTTCTTGCAGATGAACGACACTTCCTTGAGCAGCTGCTCGGGTGTGTCGACGTAGAACCGCTTGTCGGTGCGCATGAACTGCACGAACTCGGCGAATGAGCCTTTGAATTGGGTTTTCTTGATGACCTGGTCCATCTCGCCGCGAATGCGCTTCACTTCGGCCAGCCCGGTGTCGTGCACCTGCTGGGGCGTCAAATCGAGCGTGGTGTAGTAGCGAACGCGGTGCTCGTAGAAGTCCTTGCCGTTGGGCAGCTCGGACGCACCGATCTTGTCGCGCGCGGCCGGCACGTACTCCTTGGCCATGAAATCGTGGAGCGCCTGAAACGCCGGAACCACCGAGCTCGCGATCGCTTTCTTGCCGCGCTCGGTCAAGCGTGCGCGGTCCGCGGTCGGGACGTCGTCGGGATATTTTTCGAACGGCGCGTACAAGAGACTCTGGGTCGGATCGGTCACGATGTGCGCGTCGACCGCACTCTCCCAACCTTCCAGCACGACCTTGGGCAGCACGTAGCCCGCTTTGGCACCCGCGCGCATCGTGCCGATTTGCTGGTCGAAGTACGCCTTCGCCGCCTCCAAGCGCGCGCAGTAGTTCTCGTAATCCTTGGTATCGTTGAGGGGCACGCGATCCGGGAGCTGGGGAAATTCGGTGTGGAATCCTTCGCGGTTGGTGATCGGCATCAAGTAGGTCTTGAACTCGTACTCGCCGACGCGGTTATTGAGCGTCCTGCGCAATAAGTCGTAATTGAGCGCGTCGGTGCCGGCGAGCGCTTTGCGATCGATGGCATCCAGCTTCTGCAAGAAGTCCCGCGTGGCCTTCTCGCGCCGCTCCTCGTCGGCCACCGCGGCGGACGGCAGCTTGTCGTTGAAACGATGGTCGCCCGTCTGGGTGGCGAAGAGCGGGTCTTCCCGCATCTCGAACTCCCATTCGTCGTCGATCAACTGCTTCAAGCTCTGCGCCGGGGTGGCGGCCATGGCGTTCGACATCATCAAGACGGCTCCTAGGAACAGCACCATCGTTCTCACTGCGGGCTCCTTTGCTGGGGAGGCTAGGAGAGTAACAAGGGCAGGATACGAGAGCAACGGGGCGAAGTTGCGGAGAGGGACATGCTGCGGGTGGCGTCGAGTCGGGGCCCCCGCGGGTGACAAGCCCGCGGGGTGGCGAGACGACAGGACCCGCAGCATGTCGGAAGAAGCTAGAACTTGAAGTGGAACGTGAAGCGCGGGATCACGTCGGTATCCGGCTTCTCCAGCGACGAGTCGTCCGGATCGTCGTAGACCACGACTTCCACATTGGGGCTGAAACCAACTTTTTCGGTCGGCCAATAGTCGAGCCCGCCAACTACAAATGTATTCCCCGCCGTTTCGGCGAACGGGATGTACGCAATATCGTCGCCGCCCGGGTTGGGATCGAAGTTGCGATCGACACGCGCGAAGGCCCACCAACTTTCGGCGAACTCCGCGGCGACCCATCCGCTCAGGATTCGGATTTCGACGTCTTCGCCGGTTTCCTTACGCAGTTGGCGGACATACTGCACGCCGGACCGCAAATTGTCCGTTTTGTAGGCGGCAATACCGTGGTACGTCGTTCGGTCGCCCGAATCGACGCGGTCTTCATAATCGCCGTACGCTTCGAAGGCAAGATTCCCGGGACGGAAGCGAAGCGCGGCGTACCCTTTCTTCTTGGCATCGTGCTCACTAACTTGCGCATTACCATTGCCGGCCATGACGTGGTAGCCAAATCGCTCGCCGGCATCGAAGGTTCCCTCGGCGGCAATACTCATGTCGCGCGAGGCCACCAAGCGCTGCAGTTCGGCGGGGGCCTTTTCGATGTAGCGCAACCCCCATAACTCTTCCATCAAGCTCAGGGCGGGCACTTGGGACAGACCGAGCAGGAAATTGTGGGTCGAGACCGTGTACTTGACCCACGCGTCCTTGATGAACGTGAGCATGATCTCATCCGACTCGAAATCGCCAGGCGTGGAAGCTTCCACGCGAACCCGACCCGAGAAGGAATCGTCCCACTTGTAGTCGTAGGAGAGATTCGCGCGGCGTAGCCAGAGGCCGTTCAAATCTTCGATAGCGGAATCATGGTCAGCCGCCATCCAGTACACATCGCCGAAGACCTCCCCGCTGAGTTCTCCCTCCCCGGCAAAGGCAGAACCGGTCGCGAGCGCCAAGAGTGCGGCACTCAGCACGACGATCCGTCTCAATCCCATATCCATCTCCTTGTGTTGGTGACCGAACCGTAACGAACGAGCGCAACGCTACGGACGACGAGTAAAGGCGGGATGAAGAGGAAGTAAATCTTTATCTGGCGCGATCGGTTTCTTCACACACCGCGTCGAGCGCCGGGCGTGCTAGCCAACTACTTGCAGGTCTTCGGCTTCCGCGTCCGGCAGAATCGGGGCGAAGGAGACGTCGCGCAGCACCCCGCGCGCCGCATTCAACGCCTCGTGTGGGTCGATGCCGCGAATCAAGTCCTCGCGGTAGCGCTTCAGGAAGTAACCGATGGTTTCGACACGAATCTTGATGGAACCGGCGGGCCGGTTCTCGTCCAGATCCTTGAACGAGAAGTACGGCGTGCCTGAGCACTCGATGATCTCCTCGACCACCGAGTAAATGGGGGCGTCGTGACCGCACTTGAAGTTGGAAAGCTCGAGGGCCACGAGAAACGGATGGCGCGCGGTGTACTTCGCGGCCCAGACCTTGCGGCTGGTGTTTTCGCTGTACGCGTTTTTCCACACGTCGGTGATGTCCATCGGGCTCGAAATCTCGCCCGCGCGCACTTCGTCGCCGAACAGGCGGTCCAGGATATCCTCGTCGATGGGAAGCGAATCCTGCGTGAAAACCGGGTATCCGAGCTTCTGGAATTCGACCAGGATCTCGTGGTTGATGCCGGGGTCGTTGTGGTAGGGACGTCCCAGAATGACGATGCCGATCTTCTGCTCGGCTTCGAGCTCGTCGAGCACCGCGCGCGCTTCACGTCGTATGCTGGTCTCGTACTCGTTCAGTGCTTTGTAGCCCGCTTCCACCGCGCGCTCGTTTTCCTTCTCGGAAAGTCCTAGGACGTCCTTGAAGGCGTCGAACATTTGGCGCGCGAGAAGGTGCGGCTGCGAGATGTTCACCACCGGGCAAAGGTACTTGATGCCCTTCTTGGCAAACCAGTCGCCCTCTTTGGTGAACGCCGCCTTCACCGCTTCCGGTGTCGCGGTGACGGTCGGGCAGGCGCGGCAGTCCTGCGTATTCTTGAGCGGGCTGTTCAAGTCGTCGATCATGGGGAAGAAAATGACGTCGAGCGGTTTCTTCTCGTGGTGCTTGAACAACAGATTGTGCACGTGCGGAATGCCGAGCTTGCTGGGGAAGCACGGATCAATGGCGCCGCGCTTCGCGCCTTCCTTGTACAACTCCTCGGTGGTGTAGTCCGAGTAAACGAGATTGTGCGACCGCAGGCCGAGCGACTCGAAGTACGCGCTGAACAGCGGATTGGTGCTGTACTGGTTCAGCATGCGCGGAATGCCGATGCGGAAATCGGGGCGCTTCTTCATGGTCTCGACGCGTGCCTTCTGCCCGGAGGTGAAGACGTGCTTGGGCGGAGCGTCCGCGATGTTCTCCGGCTTGAAGCTCTTGAAGACGTCGCGCGCGCTTTTCTCGACGAAATTCGGCGCCGCTTTCAGGCGTGCATCGAGATCCTTCTTGATCTCGCGCATCGACTCGACGTCTTCGACGAGTCCTTTTTCGCACGAGTTGTTGACGATCAAGCGGCGCGCACCGGCCGCGAGCGGGACCTTCGACTTGCGCGCACCCGCGGTCGCAGCCGCCGTGTCCACTTCGCCCTGATCGCGTTTGATGATGCGCGACGCTTCCACGTCGATGAAGGTGCGCAGGCAGTCGTTCTTGCAGAAGTGGCAGCGCGTGTCCTCGGAGGTGGTGGCGGTGTAGGAGATCACCTGCACGGCGTCGAGGCCGATAAAGGTGGTCGATCGGCCGTTCTCCCACAAGCGCGCTGCTTCCAGCGCGGCACCAATTGCACCGCTCTCGCCGCAGTGCTTGTGAATGATGACGTCGGGGCCATCGCCGTTGCAGCGGAAGCGCGACTCGATGAAATCGACCTGCGACTTGACCGCGGCCAGATTGCGCTGCGTTCCGCCTTGCAGCACGAAGCGCTTTCCGAGTTTGGCGAGGTTGGGAATCTGCGCGACGTACAGCCAGATGTTCTTGGGCAGCACCGCGGCCAACCCGGCCATGATCTCCGCCGCCGTCCAGCCTTGGCGCTGAAAGTCAACGATGTCGCTCTGCATGAACACGGCACAGCCGTAGCCGAAGGTGGGCATCTGCTCGGCGGAAAACGCGGTATCCGCGAATTTCTCCACCGGCACGCCGAACTCGCCCGCGGTGCTTTGCAGGAAGTAGCCGTTGCCCGCGGAGCACTGCGTGTTGAGCTTGAAGTCCTTCACGCTGCCGCCGTTCAGGACCATGATCTTGATATCCTGCCCGCCGACGTCGCAGATCACATCTACGCCGTCGTAGAAGTGCAGCGCGGACTCCGCGTGTGCGACCGTTTCCACGATGGCGGCGTCGGCGCCGAGCACGTCGCGCAGCACGTCTTTGGCATATCCCGTGGTGCCGACTCCTAACACTTCCAAGCGAGCGCCCTGCGACTCGACGTGGCGCTGCAGGTCGCCGATCACCTCGATGGTGTCTTTGATCGGATTGCCTTTGGAAAGCTGGTACGACTTCGCGAGCACTTCCTTCTCGGTGTTGAGCAAGATCGCCTTGGTGGACGTCGATCCGCCGTCCAAGCCGATGAACGCCTTCACGACTTCGCCCGGAGCGAAGCGCGCCGCATCGAACGGCTCGGGCTTGTAGCGTTCTTTGAACGCCTCCAAATCGTCGCTCGACTTGCTCAAGCCCGCGCTGGCCTTCGCGCGCGACTGCTTGCGGCCGTTGGTAATGTACTCTTCGAGGTCGGCCCATCCTTTATAAGTACCGACGCCCTCGTCCTCGTCCTTGCCGTACTCCACCGCACCGATGGCGGCGTAGTACTGCGCGTTTTGCGGCACCACGATGAGCGACTTGGGATCGACGCCGTCGGGAATCACCACTTCGCGCTCGCGCCACGTGATGGGAATGTTGTGCTGCCACGCCTCGCGCATGCCCTTGATGTACGTGTTGGGCCCGCCGAGGAGGATTACTTCGGGGCGGAGCGTGTGTCCGCGCGTGAGCACGGAGAGATTCTGTCCGATGATGGCCTCGAAGAGACTCGCCATCAATTCGCTGGTCGGAATGCCTTGCTTCTGCAGACCGTTGATGTCGGTCTCGGCGAAGACGCCGCACTTTCCGGCGACATGGTGCAGCTTCACACCGTCGTAGCCTTGCTGGCACAGCTCTTCGGGGGGAATGCGAAGCTTGGCGTTAATTTTGTCGATGACCGCGCCGGTTCCGCCCGCGCATTTGTCGTTCATCGACGGAATCTTCTTCTTGCGGCCGGTCTCGGGGTCTTCCTTGAAGACGATGATCTTGGCGTCTTGCCCACCCAGCTCGATCACCGAGCCGGCCTTGGGGTGCATCTTCTCCACCGCCAGGCAGACCGCGTTCACTTCCTGGACGAACTTCGCGCCGACTTTCGGGGCGATGTTCATGCCGCCGCTGCCCGTGATAAAGATGCGCGCCTCTTTGCTCTCGACGGCGCGCGCAAGGCCGTCGACTTCGTCGTCGAAGCGCTTCAGGAACTCGAGAACTTTTTCGGGCTGTTTGGTTTCGTGGCGGTGGTAGTCCTGCCACAGAATGCGGTCAGACGCGAGGTCAACGACGACCGCCTTGACGGTCGTCGAGCCGACGTCCATGCCGATCAAGAAGCGAGCGGCGGCCATGGCGGGAGTATCACCCGGCGTCCGGCCGGCGTTCAACTGAATAGTGGAGGAAATGTATTCTATCGACATGCGGGCTGTCGGATTGCTTACGGACCGGATCCGACAGCCCCTTTGCCACGCCTGCCGGCGCCTCTACCGGGCAATGACCATCTTCTTCGTTACCGTCGCTCCGCCCGCGTGCACACGATAGAAATAGACGCCGCTGGCGAGGGGCTTGCCGTTGTCGCCGCGGTCGTTCAACGAGACACGCTGCCACCCCGCGCTCATGCGCGGGATGAGCTCGCTGCGCACTCTGCGGCCCGCAACGTCGTAGACCTCGATCGAAACGTCGCCGGAACCCGGCAAACCGATCGAGAGGTCGGTCGAGCCTGCGAACGGATTCGGATAGTTCTGCAAGACGGTGAGCGCGCGAATCGACGG
>JAICFA010000168.1 GCA_025923935.1 Candidatus Krumholzibacteriia bacterium | reverse complement strand
TGCTGCGCGCCCAACACGACTTCGCAGCCGCCACCCAGCGTCATGCCGAACGGTGCCGCGACCACGGGCTTGCGGGAATACTTGAGCGCCGACGTCATCTTCTGGAACTGGCGAACCACCAAGTCGATCTCGTCCCAGTTGCCTTCTCGCGCTTCGAGCAACAGCAGCATCACATTCGCGCCGACGGAGAAGTTCGCACCGTGATTGCCGATGACCAGGGCTTCGAAGTTCGCCTCGGTCTCTTTCACCGCCGCCAGCGTCATGGAGATGATGTCCGCTCCAATGGCGTTCATCTTGGAATGGAATTCCAGGCACGCCACACCGTCGCCGATGTCGATCAAGCTGGCTCCCGCGTTCTTCTTCACGACTTTGCCGGAGTTCTTGAGAAGAGCCAGGTCAATGGTCTCGGGAGCGTCGTCGGACTTGAGAGTCCCACCCACCAAGCGCGGTCGCTTCTCGACCTCCGCCTTGTAGAACTTCTTGGTGGGCGATTTCAGCGTTTCGAGCACGATCGGCGGGAGATTACGACGCTCCATCTCCATACGCTCGACCGTCTTCTCGATCCCGATCGCATCCCACAGCTCGAACGGCCCCATCTCCCAGCCGAATCCCCACTTCATCGCGCGGTCGATGGACGCCACATCGTCCGCAATCTCGCCCACGCGCGCGGCACTATAAAGGAGGGCGTCGGCGAGGACTTTCCACACGAACGCACCCGCGCGGTCGTTGATGTTGGTCACGGCGCGCACCCGTTCGGGCAGCGACTCGATGGTCTTCACCGCTTCGAGTGATGGAAACTTGGCCGACTGTCGCGCGCGATACTCGAGCGTGCCCATGTCGAGCGTCAGGATTTCTGAACCGCCTTCTTTCGCGACCTTCTGATAGAAGCCTTTGCCTGTCTTGTCGCCCAGCAATCCCTTCGCGAGCATTTTCTGAATCGGCTCGGGTGCCTTGAAGGTGTCTCGCTTCTCGTCGCTGGTCGCGCGCTCGTAGACCGTATTGGCGGCATGCACCAAAATGTCCAGTCCGACCAAATCCGCCGTGCGGAAGGTCGCACTCTTCGGGCGGCCAATGAGCGGGCCCGTGAGTGCGTCGACTTCTTCGACGGTGTAGTTGCCTTCGATCATCGCGCGAATCGTGGCCATCACCGAGAACGATCCAATTCGATTGGCGATGAAGTCCGGCGTATCCTTCGCCACCACCACACCCTTGCCCAGCACGCGATCGCCGAAGTCGCGCATGAACTCCAGCGCGGCCGGATCCGTGCCGGCGTGCGGGATGAGCTCGAGCAAATGGAGGTATCGCGGCGGATTGAAGAAGTGCGTACCCAGGAAACGCGGGCGCAGCGGCTCCGGCAGCACCGCCGCCATCTCGGTGATGGAAAGACCCGACGTGTTGGTCGTAACGATCGCGTCCTCTTTGAGATGGGGCGCGATCTTCTCGAACAATGATTTCTTGATGTCGAGTTTCTCGACCACCGCTTCCAGGATCCAATCGCAGTCCTTCAACTTCGCGACATCGTCCTCAAGATTTCCGATGGTCACGCGCCGCGCACGCGCCGCGGAGAAGAATGCAGCCGGCCTCGACTTGAGCGCGCGCTCCAAACCGGCGCGCGCGAACCCGTCGCGATACTCGCGCGACGATGGTTCGCCCTTTACCTTTGAGCCGGGAGGTGGAACGATGTCGAGCAGGAGCGTCGGGATGCCGGCGTTGGCCAGGTGAGCGGCCAAGGCACTTCCCATAACTCCCGACCCCAGGACGGCCGCGCGATGGATGGCGAAGGACAAATGAAACTCCTTATCGCTGCTTTAAATAGCCCCGACCCTTGAGCTATACGAAGCGGGAGCGCCGCGTGTCAATCGGGTTTGAGCAAGTTGGCGTAAGCAAGGCACGTTCCTTGCCACTTTGGAGGCGTATGCGTCGCTCGCTTTCCTACTATTCCGCGACGAGGCTCGCCCTTCTCGCGATCTGCGCCGCCATGCTGTCGGCGTGTTCCAGCTCTCCGCGCTTCACCGGGCGCTCACCCGTCGAGCCGTCGCGCGAGCGGCCGTCGAAAACAGAGACGGCCACGCGTAGCACCCCGCGATCGACCGACGCGGTGCAGGAATTCCCCGACCCGCGCTCGGATTCCGTCACGACGCAAGGCGCGCGCGGCAACGAAGTGGTCGAGCTCGCCGAGGAGTTCCTCGGAACTCCCTATCGCTCGGGCGGAACGTCGACCAACGGTGTCGACTGTTCCGGGCTCACGTACGCGGTCTACAAAGAAGTCGGTGTCAAACTCCCGCGTAACTCCGACGATCAAGCGCGCGTCGGCGAGGCCGTCTCACGCGATGAGCTCGCACCCGGCGACCTGGTCTTCTTCGGATCGGGAAGTAATGTCTCGCACGTCGGCATCTACACCGGCGGCGGAGAGTTCATCCACGCATCGACGAGCGCGCGCAGTGTTCGTTTCGATCGCCTCGACACGAAATACTTCGACCGCCGCTTCGTGACTGCCCGGCGCGTGATGTAGGCGGCCTCTAACGCCTCTCAACTTCATTGCCCAACTTTCCTCCGGTTTCGTAGTATTATCAGCACGCGAGGGCCCGCCAATCCCCGAGCTCCCCGCCGGGTTTTACTCCATACGTTCGTTCAGTTCTGCCACCGCCGCGGAGGTCGCGTATGCGCATCTCGTCGCTTGCTCTTCTGGTCGCTTCCGCTCTCTTGCTCCACGACAACGCTCGTGCCGATTGGATCCAAAACGGGATTCCCATCCGCCTAACCACCGCACAAGGTTCCGGGCCGCAATGCGCACCCGACGGCGCGGGCGGCGCCATCATGTGCTGGACCGACAACCGTCTCGGCACGTACGACATCTTCGCGCAGCGCGTCGACGGTTTCGGCAACACGATGTGGACCATCAACGGCGTGCTGGTATGCAACGCGGCCGGTGATCAAACCAGCCCCCTACTCATCTCCGACGGCTTCGGCGGCGTCATCATCACCTGGAACGACGGCCGCAACATGAGCGACGCCGACGTGTACGTCCAACGACTCAACTCTGCCGGCAGCGTTCTGTGGACGGCGAACGGCGTCGGGCTGTGCACGTTGCCTCAACAACAAATCGTGCCGTCTCTCCTGGCCGATGGCTCCGGCGGCGCCATCGTGGCTTGGCAGGACGCGCGGCCCGGCAGTAACTACGACGTCTACGCGCGCCGCATCAACGGCGCCGGAACGGCACTGTGGACCGTCAACGGCAACCCGATCTGCGTGATCGCGGGCAACCAAACGCGAGTCGGTATTGTGCCCGATGGCGCTGGGGGCGCGATCATGGCGTGGGCCGACGCGAGGCTAGGACCGACGGATATCTATGCGCAGCGCGTGAACTCGGCGGGCACGGTGCAATGGGCCGCAAACGGCTTAGTGGTGAGCAATGCTCCCGGCAATCAGTCGGCTCCGCAGATCGTGTCCGATGGTGTGGGCGGCGCTGTCATCGTGTTCGCGGATGAGCAAATTAGCGTCAATGATGACATCTACGGGCAACGAATCAACGGCGCCGGAGCGACGCAGTGGCTGGGTGGTGTGTCGTTTTGCACCGAAGCCGGAACTCAATCGAACCTTGAACTGGTGAGCGACGGAGCCGGCGGCGCGATTGCGACATGGCAAGACGAACGCGCCAATCCGGGCGTGGAGGTGGACTTGTATGCGCAGCGCGTGAACCTGAACGGTGCGGCGCTCTGGGACTACAACGGCGTGCCGGTCTGTGTCGGCGCGGGCGTCCCGAGTCAATTCGCGATCACGACCGACGGCCAGGGGGGCGCCATTATCGCCTGGGGCGACACGCGTCTGCCCGGTGACGAAGATGTGTTTGCCCAACGTGTCACAACGGGGGGCCTAATGCTCTGGGCGCCCAACGGTATGTACGTGGGCGCGGCCCTTGGTGACCAGCAATCTGCCTCGCTTGCACCCGACGGCACCGGCGGAGTCATCGCTGCGTTCAACGATGGACGCGGCGGTGGTGGACAGATCTACGCGCAGCGCGTCGAGCCGCGCTACGGTTACTGGGGCCGGCCCGAGCCAACCACGATTTCGGCTCTCGACAATCCCAGCGACCAAGGCGGCTTCATGAACGTACGCTGGGACGCCAGCCAGCTCGACCTCTTCTTCTCGCCTGGCATTTCGCTCTATTCGATATGGCGCTCAACCGACTTCGTCATGCAGCAAGTCGCCGCCAATCTGCGCACCGTGAAGGATCCATCCGAACTCGACGCGAATTTCCATGGCATCACCATTTGGGAAGAAATAACGCCGTCCGGGCCGGTCTATTGGGAATTCGTCGGTTCGGTGCCGGCACAATTCTTGGATACGTACAGCTTTCTCGCACCCACGCGGCAGGACGGTCCCACCCACTATTTCAAAGTCATTGCGCTCGAGTCGCCGTCGCCGCCATCGCGCGCGTGGGAGTCGGGTGTCGTGAGCGGTGCTTCGGTCGACAACCTCGCACCGCCAGCGCCACTGCAGCTGTCGGGGTCTGCGACGCCGTGGGACATCACACTCACGTGGCAAAGCGGCGGACCGATTCCCGACTTCAGCCAGTACGTTATTTATCGCGGTGTGGGATTCGTGCTGCCGCTTCCGCAATACCGGATCGGTGTCGATACGCAGACGCATCACGTCGACGACAGCGTACCGAACGGATACCTGCGCTATATCGTCACCGCGATGGACACGCACGGCAACGAGAGCGCGCCGTCGAACGAATGGTCGCCGAGCGGGTTGACGCCGGTTCCGAACACGCCCGCGATTACGCGCCTGACGGTACGGCCCAACCGTCCCAATCCGTTCAGCGACATGACGAGCTTCGAAATCGGCCTGCCGTCCGCAACCGACGTCACCGTCGAAGTCTTCGACGTTGCCGGGCGCCGCGTGGCGGCGAGCGATATGAAAGGCGCGCGCGCAGGTTGGTCGCGGTTTCCATTTTCTGGACAAGATGAGAAGGGCCGGCCGCTGGCAAGCGGCGTCTATTTCTTCAAAGTGACGGCAGCCGCTCAGACCGTCACCCAAAAAATGGTCATCGCGCGGTAGCCGCCAACTTTCGGCCCCTTCGAGAGTAGTCGAGAGCGAAAGCCTGCTCCTGGGAGAGTGCGCGTTTGTTCCGGCCGTTCATCGAGGTGATTTCCATGAACCGTGCGATCGCGTTTTTGGTCACGCTTGTCATTCTTGTTCCCGCCTCTCGCTCTTCCGCGCAATGGGTGCCCGATGGCGTCGGCATAGCCACCGGAAATTTTGCTCAAGAAAGGTCAAGGGCCGTTTCGGATGGTGCCGGCGGTGTTCTCGTTGCCTGGCAGGAATCCCGCGTCGGCCATTGGGACATCTATGTCCAGCGACTGAACGGGGCCGGCGTGCCGCTGTGGACAGCAACTGGCGTCGCGTTGTGCACCGAGGCCGAAAACCAACAGGAAATAGCGTTGGTGCCGGACGGAGCCGGTGGTGCCATCGTGGTGTGGGAGGACTTTCGCACTCAAGCCACCAGCGGGACGGATATCTACTGCCGGCGCATTCGCGCGGACGGCGTGGCCCAGTGGAACCCAGCCGGCGTTCCACTGTGCGTGAATGCGAGCACTCAGACCAGCGTGAGGGCCATTTCCGACGGGAGCGGCGGTGCCGTCGTCTCGTGGCGCGATGCCCGCAACGGCGTCGACTACGACGTGTACGCGCAGCGCGTCAACGCGTCGGGCGTGGTGCAATGGACGGCGAACGGCGTCGCCATCGCGACCCAGCCGGGAGACCAAACCATCCCCGACATCACGACGGATGGTGCGGGTGGCGCCATCATCGCGTGGTTCGATCGACGTTCCAGCCCGGATGCCGATGTCTACGCGCAGCGTGTCAGCGCGGCCGGTGTTCCGCTATGGGCGGACGACGGCGTCTCCATCAGCAGTGTGGCCGGCGTGCAGCGAAATCCCGAGCTCGTACCCGACGGCGCGGGCGGTGCATTCATTTCATGGTGGGATTCACGCTCGGGAAACTTCGACATCTATGCGCAACGGGTCTCATCGACGGGTGTGCCGCAATGGACCGTGAACGGTGTACCGGTTTGCGTCGCCGGGAACGACCAGCTCATTACCGAACCGATCGCTAGCGGCACCGGAGTGATCATCGCGTGGCACGATAATCGGGCGGGGTCCGCTGACATTTACGCCCAGGGACTGAATGGCCAGGGCGTTCCGGCGTGGGCTGCGAACGGTGTCGAAATATGCGGCGCGACGGGCGATCAATACGATCTGCGAGCAACCACTGATGGATCGGGCGGGGTGATCATGACATGGGCCGACCTGCGCACGGGACAGAACGAAGAAGACATCTACGCTCAGCGAGTGACGTCGGCGGGTATTTCCTCTTGGACCCTCGACGGCGTTCAATTGTCCGGCGCGGACTCATATCAAGTGGAGCCGCAAATTGCGTCGGACGGGGCGGGCGGCGCGATTGTGGTGTTGAACGATCACCGCACCGAGCCCTACGACGTCTACGGTCAGCGCATCCTCTCGTCCGGAAGCTTGCCGTTCACAACGTTCACTCCGAGGGGATCGTCGCGCAAGCACTGGTAGTCGAGATGGGCCTGAACCATAAACTCCAGCGCTTCGCAACGAGCAACGGCCGCCCGCGCGCGTCGCCGCCGAGCAAGCAGAGAAGATAGCCT
>JAICFA010000167.1 GCA_025923935.1 Candidatus Krumholzibacteriia bacterium | reverse complement strand
GGCTAATCATTCTCCGTCGGAGATTTTGGTCCAAAAAAAACACCGGAGCACCAAATGTGTCGTAACATCAAGACCCTATTCAACTTCGAACCGCCCGCAACCGACGAAGAAATCAAAGCCTCTTCGCTCCAATTCGTCCGCAAGCTGAGCGGGACGACGAAACCATCGCGCGCCAATGAGGCCGCGTTCAACCAGGCCGTCGAGGAAGTGACCGCCGCGGCAAGGAAGATGATCCATTCGATGGTGACGAACGCGGAGCCGCGCAATCGAGAGGTCGAGGCGGCGAAGCTGAAGGCGAGATCGGCGGAGCGCTTTGGGCGCCCCGCCGACTCATAGTTCCTCTTACTGCACGATCGCCATCTTGCGCGTGAATGTCTCGCGCCCGACTTTCAGCCGGTAGAAATACACGCCGGACGCCACACGACGGCCTCCATGGTCGCGGCCGTCCCAATTCTCACTCCATACGCCGGGTCCTCGCTCCTTGTCCACGAGGGTGCGAACGAGCTGCCCGCGCACATCGAAAATCTCCAGCGTAACTTGCCCGCCGGGGGCGGCGATGTCATAGCTGATGGTCGTCGACGGATTGAACGGATTGGGAACATTTTGATGCAGCGCCGAGCGCGACGGAATTCGATCGCCGATCGCTGTAGGCGGCATCGACCCGGCGGCGGGATTGCTCTCGTTTCCGCTGAAATCCACCGCGCTCACCAAGTAGTGGTACTGCCACGCATTGATGGCGGGGTCGACGAGCTCGGTTTCCACGACCGCGGAGAGGAAACCCTCGTCCGACGGCTCGAAGCCGGGCTCCGTGCTGCGATACACGTAGTACTGAACCACGTCGGGGTCGGTGGGAGCGGTCCACGTGAGGGTGTTGCCCTGACCCGCTTGGAAGGCAATCGAGAGATTGTTCGGCGGTCCGGGCTTGGTGTTGTCGATGGAATAACCCGAGTCGGGCGGCGAATCGAAAAAGACCAACGGTTGCGCGGTCGCAGCGCGCACGAAGAACACGGACCAGTGAATGCCGTCGTGCTTGGTCGAGTCGGCCAGTGTGGGTGCCAACACGTTGTACACAGACTCGCCGTGCGCCGGTAGCGACATCACGTAGTCCCATCCCGCCAGCAACGTGCCGCGGTCGGAGATCATCGCCGCCGGAAGTTTCGTGGATGCAGCGCTCGCATGCGCGATGACCGACGGCAGATCGTCGATGCGGCGAAAGATCTCGTATTGCAGAATCGGCGTGGGTGAATTGATCACATCGCGCCCGGAGCGAGCGAAGGTGATGCGAACCACTCGCCCTTGATCGTTGCCGATATCGGCGATCGACGTGATGTCGGGATTCGGATTGACCGGGGGCGCCACGCCCACACCCGTCAATGACACGTTCCCGCACCCGCTGTTGCCGGTTGTCAGTGCGCAGTTGAATGTACCGGTCGCGGTGGGTGCGAACCGGACCGACACGACGATCGAATCGCCGCCAGCCAGCGTGAAGGGACCGCCCCCCGCGAGGATGGAATAAGGCCCGCACGATTCTGTTATGTCGCCGGAAATGGGATCGCAGCCCGTGTTTTTCACGCTGAACGATGCATCCGCGACCTGATTCACGGTCACATTGCCGAAGTTGACCGTCTGAGGCTGAATCGAGCATTCATCCAAGAAAAGAATCCAGACGGCGCCGTGATTCTCGCCCCCGTCGTCATCGAGGCGCGCACCCACAGCCAAGTCGGTGACACCATCGCCGTCGAAGTCGCCCAGCGACTCGACGCCCAAACCAAATAGGTCGCCGAAATCGAGGTCGCCGGTAAAGCCACCCGCCGTCGCGCTGATCTTGGAGTGCGAGCTCACGGTGCCATCGGTGTTCAGCCGCAGCAGCCACACCGCGCCGTAGTCAGATCCTCCGTCGTCGTCCATGGTGGCACCGACGGCGAGCACTTTGCCACCGGCGCAACCGGTGCCGAGCAACGCCGTCACGCCGAAGCGGTCGTTGTTGTCGAGGACGCCGGTGAAGCCGCCCTGTGTGTCGCTGATCTTCTGGTGGGTTTTGACGGTGCCGTTGCTGTTCATGAACAGAATCCAAACGGCGCCGCGGTCGGCGCCGCCGTCGTCGTCGAAGGTCGCACCCACGGCCAGATCGAGAACACCGTCGCCGTCGAGATCGCCTAACGATGCAACCCCGGCGCCGAAAAGATCGCCGTCGTCGAGAGCGCCGGTAAAGCCACCCGAGGTACTGCTGATCTTCCGGTGGTCTTTGACCGTGCCGTCGGTGTTGAGATAGAGCAGGCGGACCGCTCCGCGGTCGATGCCGCCGTCGTTGGCGCCGCTGGCAGAAACGGCGAGGTCCTCCACGTTGTCGCCGTCGAGATCGCCGACCGTCGCGGCCTTGTTGCCGAACAGGTCGGTGTCCTGCAATTGCCCCGTCAACCCCCCGCTGTAGTCGCTGATCTTCTGATGAGACTTCACCGTGCCATTAGAATTGAGGAATAGGATCCAGAGGGCGCCGCGGTCCGTCCCCAAGTTGGGGCCGCCAGCGGAATCGTCGTCGCCTCGCGCACCCACCGCGATGTCGACTACGCCGTCGTCGTCGAGATCGCCGATGGTCGTCACCGAGATGCCGAACTCATCCCAGAAATCCAAATCGCCGGTAAAACCGCCGAGACCGTCACCGATCTTGACGTGGGACTTCACCGTTCCGCTCACATTCAGAAAGAGTACGTAGACGGCACCGTAGCGATTTCCGTAGAAGTCGTCGAAGTATGCGCCCACTGCAATGTCGTCGACGCCGTCACTGTCCAAATCCCCGAGGGGCGCGATCGAGATACCGAAGCGATCGTCGTCGTCCAACGGCGCGGTGAATCCACCGGCGGTGTCGCTAATTTTTTGGAACGATTTGACGGTGGCGTGCGCGGAAGGAAGGCAAAGAACGGCGAGGGCGCTTATGAAGACCGCGCAGAACCCGCCTCGGGATACGTGGGCCATGGTTCCTCCTGTCGTGGATCGAATCCACCGGCGTCAGGAGTTACCGGCAGGAATCGATGATTCGGTCTGCGGTGAGCGCTATTGTAGCAGTGGTGAATGTGGCGATTCAAGCGTAAACGCGCCGGCTAACATGCTTGCGCCAGGCGCCGACGAGTTTCTGCCACTGCCAGGTCAGTCTTATGGCAAGCGGGCGGCGAATATCGTGGCCGATTTGACTCCGCATGAATGCGCTCGCCATGACGACTTGAGTGACGTCGCGGCGCGACGGCCAGGTGGATTGAATCTCCTCGAACACGCGCGCCGCTTCAACGTTCTTCCCCACATTCGAGAGAAAACGCACCTTTGCGAGCGATACGTTGGCCGCGCCGAGCGTGTCGCCGTCTTTCGATAGCCATCCGGCCGCGCGATCGATCAACCCCAGCCCGTCGAGCACGGGCACGTGCACGATGCTGTCTTCGAGGGTATCGAGCGTCGTTGTCGGAATCGGGTGCAGCAACCGAAATGCCACGGTGGTACCGCCGCGCACGTCGTGGACGGGCTCAACCAGTCCTTCCAATCGCGCCATCATCATGGGTACCCAGTACGTCGTCCAGTGCTTGAAGTCTTGGCACACCAACAGGCTCTTCCCCGGCTGCAAACGAGGCGCTAGCACGCGCAGCAGATGTCGCATCCCGCGCCACGACTTGGCGCCATCGATGAACAAGATGGAGATGGGCTCGCTGCCGGGAAGGTCGTCGAACAATGGCACGGACTCGTCTTCGGTGAATCGTTTGGCGTCGCGCTCGGCATCGCGAACGAAGGAATCGTCGGGCAACGCGCGCGTGTGCGCGACGATCAGGTCGTGATACGGCTCGACGTTTTCCTGAAAGTACGGCAGGAACGACTCGCCGTTCTGCAGCGGGAGCGGCGCGCGCGCTGCCATGAAGTCGCGCCACAGAAAATTGTCGACGGTGTGCAGCCGGCCATGTGCGTGCTTGCGGGACGCAATCATCCCGGCGGCCAAGCAGACGGTGCTACCGCCGAGCCACGGCCCGATTTCGACGACCAGCCCGTTCCCGTCCCACGCGTCGCGGCCGAGCCAGAATAGGTAGCGCTTCTCTTCCTCCGCGAGCATAGTGGGCACCGCTCGCGGGTAGTCGAACGGCACATTCTTCCACGCACGCGTTTCCACGAAGCCTTAACTCCACACGACAATGGCAACCACGATGGCGAGAGCAATGCGGTAGTACGCGAACCAGTCGAGGGGGCGGCGGCGCAGGAAATCGAGCAGGAAACGAATCACGAGCCAACCAGCCACGGCGGAGGTCACGACACCGATGGCGAGCACGATCCATTGGTGCGACGACAGCGGAGACTCCACGAGATCGAGCGACTTCTTGAGCCCGGCACCGAGCATCAGCGGGGTCGCCATCAGAAATGAAAAGCGTGCGGCTTGATCGCGGCGTAGTCCGCACATCATGCCGACCACGATGGTTATCCCCGAACGCGACACACCCGGGATGAGCGCCAGCGATTGCGCCGTACCGATGGCAATGGCTTTCTTGAGTGTCAACGCTTGCATGTCTCCATCGCTCCGGTACCGCCGCTCGACCCAAAGGAACAAGACGGCACCCAGGATCAGCGTCACCACGATGACGGAGGGATTGCGAAAGTAGTCCTCGATGGGCTTTTCGAAAAGGTATCCAATGATGCCGGTGGGCACGCACGCCGCGATGACGTACCACGCGAGTCGCGCCGCGGGATCCGCAGTGCCGCCGCGTCGCGTCACACTGTTCACAAAGCCGCGCGCGAGCGCCAGTAGATCGCTCCAAAAGTACACCACGACGGCGAGCAGAGTGCCGATGTGCAGCGCCACATCGAAGGTGAGTCCGTCGATTGCTTTAAAGTCGAGCACGCCGCGCGCCAGAATAAGGTGCGCGGACGAGGAGATGGGCAGGAACTCGGTGATGGCTTGCACCAAGCCGAGGACAATGGCGATATAGATGTCGTGCATGAGCGGCTAGCGGCGAGGTGCGACGGTGCGCGCGAAATAGGTCTTCATTTCGACTCCGCGGCGACTTCGACCAGCACTTGTCCGAAATTCACGCGCTCGCCGGCACGGCAACTCACCTTGCGCACCACGCCGTCCATCGGCGACGCAATCTCGTTGTGCATCTTCATCGACTCGAGGACGACGAGCGGCTGGCCGGCGCGCACGTGGTCGCCTTCCGACACGTGCACGGCAATGATGGTGCCGGGCATGGGTGCGTCGAGGCGGCCGTCGCCGCCGCGCGCAGCGGCGGGGCGGTCGGCGTCGGCCACTTCTTTACGAAGCTGGTAGGTGCGCCCACCGACCGCGAGCTGCACGCCGTTGGGACCGTTCGAGACGCGCGCCACGTGCGATTCGTTGCCGAGCAAGAAGCCGACTCCGTCCGCCATGCGCGCGACGTCGCGCACGTCGTAACGCCGTCCATCCACGGTCACGGTAACACCGTCGGACGTGTGGGTGACGGTGACGTCGCGCTTGCTACCGCTGATGTCGACGAGCGCCATGCTATTTCGCTCCGCCGATTTCCCACGAGCCGGCCATGCGCCATGGACTCGGTGCCTCGGTTTCCTCGCCGTTGGCACGCACCGGCCGATTGGCGCGCCCGGGGTTGGCCAGAGCCGCGGCAATGAAGGCCAAGTCGGGAACGTCATCGCGCGCGGGCTGCAACAGCTCGTCCTTATAAGTATCCAAGAATGACGTATCGACGTTGCCGGCGACGAACTGGGGATGCTGCAGGATTCGTTGGTGGAGCTCGATGCTGGTGGATACGCCCAGTACGACGTACTCACCCAGCGCGCGCAGCATGCGCGTGCGCGCTTGCTCGCGATCTTCGCCGTAGGCGACGAGCTTCGCGAGAATGGGATCGTAGTGCGGCGTCACATCCCATCCTTCGTATACGCCGCTATCGATGCGTACGCCGGCGCCGCCCGGCTCGCGCAGCTTGGTGATCACACCGCTCGACGGCATGAAGTTGCGCGTTTCGTCTTCGGCGTAGATGCGGCACTCGATGGCGTGCCCGCGCTGCGCGAGATCGGCTTGCTTGAACGGAAGCTTTTCGCCGCGAGCGATGCGCAGCTGCCACTGCACCAGGTCGATCCCGGTCGTCATCTCGGTGATGGGATGCTCGACCTGGATGCGCGTGTTCATTTCGAGGAAGTAGAAGTTGCCGCGCGCGTCGAGAATAAACTCGATGGTGCCGGCGTTGACGTAGGCCACGGCACGCGCCGCAGCCACCGCCGCTTCGCCCATCTTCTTGCGCAGCGCCGGCGCCAACGCCGGCGACGGCGTCTCTTCCAGAACTTTTTGATGACGGCGCTGAATGGAGCACTCGCGCTCGAACACGTGCACCACATTGTGATGCGCATCGGCGAGCACTTGAAACTCGACGTGGCGCGGCCGCTCGATCTTGCGCTCGACGTAGACGGTGTCATCGCCAAAGGCGGACTTGGCCTCGCCGATGGCGGCGCGCGCCGCGGCCTCCAGCTGCGACGCATCGGTCACGAGACGCATCCCCTTGCCGCCACCACCCGCTGACGCCTTCACGAACCACGGTCCTTCGATCTTTTTCGCCATCGCGGCGATCCGCGCCGCGTCGTTGCTGCCGCCGTCGGTGCCCGGAACCACCGGCACGCCCGCTTTCTTCATGATGGCGCGTGCGCCCAGCTTGCTTCCCATCGCGCGAAT
>JAICFA010000166.1 GCA_025923935.1 Candidatus Krumholzibacteriia bacterium | reverse complement strand
CAACATGGTCGACCTGCGCCGCAACCGCGTGGGGATTACCTATCAATGGCCGGAGGAGCCCAAGCCGCTGCCGCCAACCTTCCGCGGCGAGCACCGCCTGATGCACCGCCCCGACGGCACGCCGCGCTGTGTCGCGTGCAATTGCTGCGCGACCGCATGTCCGGCCAACTGCATCGACATTACCGGCGCCGATACCGGCCACGACGGCGTCGAGAAGTATCCGATCAAATTCGACATCGACATTTTGCAGTGTGTGTACTGCGGCCTGTGCGTGGAAGCCTGTCCCTGCGACGCGATTCGCATGGACACCGGCAAGATCACCGAAGCGTACTTCGAGGGCCCGGTCAAGATTCTCGACCTCGACTATTTGATGAAGAACCATCCCCCCGACAAGACCCCCATCAGCGAAGCGATTTATTAGGGAAACATCTTCCCCGGGTTCAAAATCCCCAACGGATCGAACGCCCGCTTGATGGCGCGCATGAGAGCCAGCTCCGGCGCGGAGAATGCGATGGGCATGTAGTTCTTTTGCACGTAGCCGATGCCGTGTTCTCCCGATATCAGCCCCCCCAAACCCACCGTCAGCTCGAAGATCTCGCGAATCGCAGGTTCCAGCGCGGTGTTCCACCGCTCCTCGCTCATATCCATTTTGAGAATGTTGACGTGTAGATTGCCGTCGCCGGCGTGTCCGTAGCACACCGTACGTAAGCCGTGGCGCGCGGCGATTTGTTTGACACCGGTGAGCAGTGCCACGAGTTGGTTGCGCGGCACCACCGTGTCCTCTTCCTTGTAGACCGACTCCGATTTGACCGCCGCACCGAATGCGCGCCGCATCGACCACAGTTCGCCCATCTTGGCGTCGGTGTCGGCGACCAGCACGTCCTTGGCGTGGTGCTCCAGCACGATCTCGGCGACGCGTTCCGCGTCGCGCTGCACGACTCCTTCGTCGTTGCCGTCCAGCTCGATCATCAGATGCGCCGCCGCTTCCGCGTGCGGAAACGACTTGCCCAGGTGCCGCTCGGTGATCTCGACCGCGTCGCGCTCCATGAACTCCAATACCGAGGGGACGATGCCGGCGTGCATGATCGCGGGTACCGCGCGCGCCGGATCCTCCAACGAGTCGAAGGGAGCCAGCAGCATCATGCGGTGGCGGGGAAGCGGCAGCAGTCGAAAATAGATCTTGGTGACAATGGCCAGCGTTCCTTCGGAACCGACGATCAATTGCGTCAAGTTATAGCCGGTCACGTTCTTCAGCAGCTTGCCACCGTGATGCATCAACGTGCCGTCGGGAAGCACCGCTTCCACACCGGTGACAAAATCCTTCGTGACACCGTACTTCACCGCGCGCGGCCCGCCCGAGCACTCCGCCAGATTGCCGCCGAGAAAGCAGCTGCCGCGACTCGCGGGATCGACGGGATAGAAGAGTCCTGCGCGCTCCACGGTTTCTTGGAACACCTGGGTGATGACGCCGGGCTCGACCACCGCCATCAAATTCTCGCGATCGACCTCGAGGATGCGATTCAAGTCGCGGGTGGAAAGCACGATGCCGCCGTGGACGGGAAGCGCGCCGCCCGACAGGCCCGTGCCCGCGCCACGCGGTGTCACCGGGACGCGAAACTCCGTGGCCAGGCGCATGACGCGCGCAATGGCGTCCGCCGATGCCGGAACCACCACGACCTCGGGTCGAAAGACCAGGTCTTCGGTTTCGTCGGACGCGTGCAGCTCGAGCGACTCGTCATCGATCAACACGCGCTCGGCGCCGACGGCGTCACGCAGCCGGTCGACGAGCGTGGGCGTCACCCGATTGAAAGCAGCAACGACGCGAGCCATGCGGGAATACTAAAGGTGTGCCTGCCGGACCGGCAAGCACACCTTCGGGGGCGGGACCAGTAGAATTAGCGGTACAGGATGCGGATGACGTTGTTCTGCGTGTCCGATATCCATACGTTGCCGTCGGCGTCGACCTCGACCCCGTGCGGGGTCGCGAGGCGCACGTCCTTGGCGGCAATGCCCTGTTCCTCGTGCAGCTCGCACACCGGAATGGCGGCGGCATACGGATTCGGTGCCACCGGTGCGCGGTACTTACCGACCACGGTGGTGATGATGCCGTTCAAATCGACCATGCGAATCACGCTGTTGCCGGTGTC
Source organism: Candidatus Krumholzibacteriia bacterium (assembly GCA_025923935.1). Classification (GTDB taxonomy): domain Bacteria; phylum Krumholzibacteriota; class Krumholzibacteriia; order WVZY01; family JAKEHA01; genus JAKEHA01. The sequence continues at coordinate 4,560 of JAICFA010000166.1, read as the reverse complement.
GGCGATGAACAGATTGCCGGCGGCGTCGACGGCGACGTCGCGCGGCTCGCGCAATAGTGCATCGGTGGCCGGCCCGCCGTCGCCGTTGTAGCCCGCACCGATCACCGGGTTGCCCGCGTAGGTATCGATGATGCCGTCGGTGCGCACGATGCGAACGGCGTCGTTCACCGTGTCCGCGATGTAGATGTTGCCGGCGGCGTCGAAGCAGAACTTGCCGCTTGGGTTCGCGTTCTGCGTGCGCTCGAACGAGAGCAGCGCACTGGTGGCCGGACCGCCGTCTCCGCCATAACCGAATTGGTAGACCCACGTCGAGCCGTTCCAAATCGGTGCGGTGCCGGCGACGATGTGCACCACACCCGACCCGTCGATGCGGCGGATGATGTGGTTCGCTTGATCGCTGAAATAGAGCTCGTCGGTGACAGGGTGGTAGAGCGCGCACACCGGCAGGTCGAGGCACGATTGCAAGCGCGCTTGTCCATCGCCGTTGAAGCAGCGCCCGCCCGTCCCGCAAAACTTTGCCAGCCAGTCGGACGCAATGTCCCACTCCATCAGAATGGAATTGTGCCACGCGCTCAAGATGAGCTTCGTGCCGTCGGGCGTGAAGGTCACGTGCGTCGGGTGATTCAAATCGGCCAGCAGCGCCGGTCCATCGGTGGGATTGCCGAAATAGTGTCCGATGACTTTCTCGAGCTGGCCTGTCCCGTTCATCGCCAGCACGCGATGGTTGTTCCAATCGATCACCATGGGGCTGCCGTTGGGGTCGAAATTGACGTCGACGGGCCAGTACAGCCGGGTGGCACCCGGGCGTTCAACGCTGCTCCCGGCGCCGGCCATGCCGGTTCCGGACCACACGTATACGCGCCCCGATTCGGGCGAGACGATCTCGCTGAATGCGCCGGGATCGTGGTCGTCACACGAGCCGTTGGGTGGTGTGACGGAATCGTCCGAGTTGCAACCGGCGAGTAGAATGCCGGCACCAATGAAGAACCACGCCATGCGGGAGCGAATCACGAGAAACTCCTACTGCATCTTCACGCGACGGATGCGGTGATTGAAGGTGTCGGCGATGTACAAATCGCCCGCGGCATCGAACCCGATGCCCTGCGGATTCGCCAACGACGCAGAGGTCGCGGGGCCGCCGTCGCCGCCGAACCCCATGGCACCGGTGCCGGCGACGGTGACGATGGTGTTGGCACTGAAATCCACTGCGCGCACGACGTTGTTGCCCGCGTCGGCGATGTACAAGCGGCCATCCGGTCCGATCTCGAGATCGGCGGGAAGCTTGAGCGACGCATCCTTGGGCGCCGCATTGTCGCCGGTGTAACCGGGCGTGCCGTTGCCCACCGCCGTGGTGATGAGGTTCGCCGTGAAGTCGACGCGGCGGACGCGATGATTGTTCATGTCGGCGAAATAGAGAACCCCTTGGTCGTCGACGACAATGCCGCCGCCGGGGGCTGGATTCGGGCCGGTGGGCTGCTTCATCTTCGCCAACGCGGGGTCGCCGTCGTCGCCCGCGAATCCGCCCGGATCGAGCGGTGTCGGCGTGGGGCAGACGATGCTGCCCACCACGGTGGTGATTACACCGGTGGTCGCGTCGATCTTGCGAACTACTTGATTGCGCTGATCCATGATGTAGATGGAACCATCGGGCCCTTCCGTGGCGTGCACCGGCTGATTGATTTTCGCACTCAGCGCCTGGCCGCCGTCGCCGCCGCAATTGGGATCGCGTCCGATGGCAACGAATACTTTGCCGGTGTTCGGGTCCCATTCGCGAATCTTGTGGTTGTGCCAGGAGACAATGGCGAGCGTGCCGTTGCTGCGCTCGAACACATCGGTGGGATGGTTGAGACGGCACGCGGTGCCGTCGGCTCCCGGATAAACGGTGTCGGACAGGTCGACCGGCCCGTCGCCGATGATGCTGGTGCCGACGACGGTCTCGAGCCGTCCTTTGTCGGTCACGCGGCGAACGCGGTGGTTGTTCCAGTCGACGATGAACGTGCCCAGGGTGGGCGTGAACTCGATATCGATCGGCCAATAGAACGAGGATTGCAAGACGGCGTTGCAGTCGCCGTCGTAGCCCGCTTGGCCGTCCCCGGCCCAGGTGCGAATCGTCCCCACCGGCCCCGTCTCGATGGGAAGTGCGACCGCGTCGCGATCCACGCACGCCACATTGGGCTCATCGGGTGGGGCGACGGTGTCGTCGTCGGAGCATGACAGAAGGAACAACGCGGAGAAAAGTATAGCGGCCGCCGCGAGGCGAGAGCGACTCATGAAAATGCTCCTGGGCGGGCGCAAAGCGGCGCACGCGGGCGAGTGGTGAGCCTAAATTCTATCAGACGCGCGGGGCGCGCGTCAAAGGCCACGAGTTAGGGCTGGACGATGATCGTCCCACTCATGGCCGCGCCGTGTACCCGGCAGAAATACGGGTACGTGCCCGCGACGTTGAACCGGTAACCGAACGTGCCGCTGCTCTTCTGGGGAGAATCGAACAGCGGTGACGGCGGGTTGGGCGGGGTACCTTCGGTGACGGTGTGCGCTCCGGCGCCGCCGGCCCAGACCCAGGTCACACTGTCGCCCTCTGAAATGGTGGCCGTAGCGGGAGAAAAGAAGTTGGCACGAACCTCGATGGTTCCATCGAACGGTCCGCCGTTACCTCCATCAACCGGATCGTCGTCGTCGGAGCAGGCGATCGGTAGGGCCGCGACGGTGCAGAGTGCGAGCACGGAAGCAACGCGAAGAAGCGCTTGGCGAGTTGTGAGTCTGAACATGCTAAAACCTCGGCCTTATGGAAGGTGTTTTGCGGGGCGAACGCTTGGAAATATACCCCCCGCTTTGGGATAGTGGCAACTCGCAAGTCGCCCCTATACGGCTAAACCTCACAAACGCTATACTGCCGCGACCTCCCCAACCCCTGTGGGCAGGCTCTTCTATCTAACCATTAGGAAGGAATTCACGTTATGGCGCGTCCGAAGATCGCCCTGATCGGCGGCGGACAAATTGGTGGAACGCTCGCACTTTTGGCCGCACAGCGCGAGCTCGGCGACGTCGTGCTCTTCGACGTTGTCGAAGGCATGCCGCAGGGCAAAGCGCTCGACATCATGGAGTCGCGTCCCGTCGACGGCTACGACGTCGATCTCGTCGGCACCAACGACTACAAAGATATTCGCGGAGCGGACGTCGTCATCGTGACGGCCGGATTTCCGCGCAAACCCGGCATGAGCCGCGACGATCTCCTCAAGATGAACATCGACATCATGAAGACGGTCGCGACCAACGTGAAAGAGCACGCGTCCAAGGCATTCGTCATCGTCATCTCCAATCCGCTCGACGCGATGGTGTTCGCCATGAAGCAGATCACCGGCTTTCCCCGCGAGCGCGTGGTGGGAATGGCGGGAGTACTCGACTCGGCGCGTTTTCGCTGCTTCGTCGCGATGGAGCTCGGGATCAGCGTGGAAGACGTGACCGCGTTCGTGCTCGGCGGCCACGGCGACGAAATGGTTCCACTGCCGCGCTACTGCACGGTGGCGGGCGTTCCGCTGCCCGACTTGATGTCGCAGGAGCAAATTGATCGCATCGTCAAGCGCACGCGCTTCGCCGGCGGCGAGATCGTGGAGCTCTTGAAGACGGGAAGCGCGTTTTACTCGCCGGCCGCTTCCGCCATCGCCATGGCGGAGTCGTACCTGAAGGACAAGAAGCGGGTGTTGGCGTGCGCCGCGTATCTCGACGGCGAGTACGGGGTGAACGGCCTGTACGTGGGCGTTCCCGTGGTGATCGGCAAGGGCGGCGTGGAGCGCATCATCGAAATCAAGCTGGCCGCGGACGAGCGCAAGCTGTTCGACGTGTCCGTCGACCATGTTCGAACCTTGCTGACGTCGCTTCCACTCTAGGCCGTCCACGGCGTATGACCCACCCCTTTGAAGGAGCCGATATGAAACGAACGATTCTCGTCGCACTGGCATCCGCCACGGCGCTCGCGTGCGGTGCGGGCCGCGCCGTCACCACCGAGATGGACTTCAGGCAGTTCCACGAGACCATGTCGAAGTTCTATCTCACCGAGGAGCTGGGGACGCCGGGCCAACCCAACTACCGCTTCTTTTATGCCGACAAATCGGGGCACGTGCACGCATACGCATACCAAGACGGTCGCCTGGAGACGGAGTGGGAAGTGACCACGCTGGGCTCGCGCGCCACCTCGCTCATCGTCGCCGACATGTACGGCGACGGCAAGCAGAAGCTGGCGGTTAGCAGCATCAACGGGCGCATTCTGATCTACGACATTGCGTCGTTCCAGTTGGAATGGGAAAACACACAGACTCGTTTTTCGCGCATCGATCACGGCGTGGTCGCCAACCTGGATGGCGACAACCAGCTCGAGGTGATCATCCTCGCCGACGACAAGATGTGGATCTTCGACAGCTACGAGCGCGCGATTCAGTGGAGCAGCACCACCAAGGTGATGGCGAAGTTCCTCACCATCGGCAACGTCGACGACGATCCGCAGGAAGAGATCGTGCTCAACAACGGGCAGATTTTCGACGGGCGCTTCTTCAATATTCAGGT
>JAICFA010000165.1 GCA_025923935.1 Candidatus Krumholzibacteriia bacterium | reverse complement strand
TAGTACTTCCGGTAGAAGCGCGCCGCCAACTCACTCGTAACGGGATTGCGATACGGGTCCAGAGTCTCAACACCCGCAACGCGGATTTTCGGCAGTGCCAGGTCGCGATGAAACGCCAGCACGCGATCGGCGAAGGTGGGCACCATTACGCGTGCGGCAAGCGCGCCGCGGCTTCCGCCACTTCCGGCGCACCCAGGCGGCGGCATACATCGGCGAACTCCGGTTTCGGGCCCCGCCAGCGCAGATCGTCGACTGTCTCGAACACGTTGGCATCGACGCGCAGCGTGGCCAGATCGCGAAACAAGAGTGCCTCGCTCCAACGCTCTCTAAGCACCGCCGCCATCGACGCCGCCCCGCGTACCGCGACGTCCCACTGCGCCGCTTCCTGGGGAATGTGCTCGAGGTGCAGGTAACGCGCGAGCACCACCGACGCCGTCTTCGGCCCCCACCCCGGTAGCCCCGGATATCCGTCCGACGAATCGCCCACCAGCGCCAGGTAGTCTGGAATCGATTCCGGCCCCACGCCGAACTTCTCGCGCACGCCGGCATCGTCGCGAATCGTACGCGTGCGCCGGTCCATCTGCACCACGCGATTCCCCCGCACACACTGCCCCAGATCCTTGTCCGGAGTGCAAATGAAGATGCGCTCTACTTGCGGGTCCGTCTGTGCGCGATACGCCGCGGCCGCGAGCGCGTCATCCGCTTCTTGATCGACCATCGCCCACACCACCACCCCTGCCGCGCGCAATGTCTCCTCCAACGGATGAAACTGCCGCCACAGCCGCGGATCGATTCCTTCTCCGGTCTTGTACCCGGGATAGAGATCGTTACGAAACGACTCGATGACGTGATCGGTGGCCACACCAATGTGCGTGGCCCCTTCGCGGATCATCCCCAGCACCGAGTTGACTACGCCAATCATTCCGGCGACCTCCTCGCCGTCATCATCGACGCGCGACGGAAGGGCGTAAAAATGGCGAAAAAGCTCGTAAGTGCCGTCGATGAGGTGAACGTTCATGACGCCACGCTAAACCAAGGGCAAGAAAAACGCCAGTCGGCGTGTTAGAAAGGCGTGGCCAACGGCGAAGATGTGTGTGTGGCTCCAGCACCAGCAAGCCACTTCACAGGTCTTACTTAGGATTCGAACTAACCCCGAAGGAGGATGCAATGCTCAAGAAGAAATTGACCCTGGATAAAGAGCTCGTGACGAATAATGACGAGCGTTTCGAGGGGGGTGGGCCGACCAGTGGGTGTTCTGACATCTGTACGATGTTCTGCCAAACCATGGCCACCTTCTGTGGTGGCACATGTGGATGCCAATCGGGAGCCATTTCCTGCGGGGATGACACAGAATAGGGGTCGAATAGCTCACTCAAAAGAAACGGCCCGCGCCACTTGGCGTGGGCCGTTCTTTTCTCCTGTTAGAACGTAGTCCGATACCGCGGAACGGTCTCGTCGATCGCCTTCTTTCGGTACCTACACATCCTTGGCGTACTCTATCAGCGCCATCCCAAAAAATTCGGATACACGGCCTGTTGCGAGGTATCCGTTACGCTCGTAAAATCGAATCGCGCGCAGTAGGTACTGCGTCGTGTCCAGCGTGATACGGGAACAGCGTCGCCCCCGCAACTCGGTCTCGGCCGCGGCCAGCAGCCCCTCGGCCACTCCAGTTCCGTGGTAACTGGGGACTACCGCCATCCCCCTCACGTGCCCTTCTTCCGCGGAGACTGCCTGACAAGCAATCGTCCCAATTACCTCTCCATCCTGCTCCGCGATCAAGATCGTCATCTCGCGGAGACGCGCTCGACAAGAATCGCTGGTGAGCACCGTATCATTGAAGGCACCCGTCGTGTAGTCGGCTCGATACGGCTCAAACGCCGCAGCGAGGCACGCCACGACGCTTGGGACATCGGCAGCGGTCGCGTGTCGGATACTCCAAGACGTGCCCGTCACTCTACCGTAAACTCGTGTGTCATGCCCGCGTGCGCATGCGTGACGTTCGCCGCACTATCCGCGGGGCTCGCGTTTTGGACCATCGGCATCTCGCAGATCATGAAATAGTGGCCCATGGTGAAACGCCGGCGCAGCCAGACCACGTTCTGGGTGTCGTGACTGTCGAGTGCGCCGCCCATCGCGGTGGCCGGCGGAGATGCAATGCGGTCACCGTCGTACCACGCCATGAACTCCGCGCGCGTCCGCGCGCCGTGAAAGCGAAACATGTCGATCTCGTGCATCGACGGACCGACGGTTTCGATTTTCAACGTGCGGACACCGGGCTCGATCTCTCCGCTCACATCGAAACGAAAATCGATCAAGCGAATGGTCACCTCCTCGTGCGGTGGATCGACCAGCGGCCCCGTTGCTTCGACCACAGTCAACGTTTGCGGCGCTATCTTGGTAAGGTGACCCTTGTTCCAGCAGCCAAGCAGGTATTCGCCCGGCTCGAGCGAAAGCCACATCTCGAGCGTTTCGCCCGGGGATGTTAGGCCGGGCCCCGAGCAATCGATGGCACCCGCCGGGAAATCCGCGCCGTCCCGTACGGCTTGCAGGTACTGCTCCGGCGTCATCGTCGCGGGCAAGCGGATGAACATGCACTCGTGGATGGTCGTGCCGCGGTTCTCGAAGGCGATGTGATTGAGGCCGGATTCGAGTGTGTCCGGAGATGTGAATCCGCTGTCGGTGGCCGCGATCGTGATCGGAACGCTCGACTTCTCATCCTGATGACGCGAGCAATTGGCACTCAGAACCATCACGACTGCGAGCATGAAGCCTAACCGTATTACAGATCTCATAGTTGTGGCCATAGCGCCACATGATACATTGTCTTCATGAACGCAGTAATAGATAGATTGGGGTCACTGGAGACGTGGGAGCTGCTGAGCTACTTAGTGACGGTGATCGGCTTGCCCGCGGCGATCTTCGCGTTCTTGTATGAAAATCGAAAGGAACGCGCCAACCAGGAAGACGAAGTCCACCAGCTTCTATCCGACAACTATCAGGATTTCCTGAAGATCGCACTCGAGAATCCGGACCTCCGTCTCTTCTCCACCGAAGGAACTCCAACGCTCACGGGAGAGCAGCGAGAACGCAAACTCATCATGTTCAGCATCCTGGTTTCATTGTTCGAACGAGCCTACGTGATGATGTACGAACGACGCATGTCGAAGACAGAGATGCGCCGTTGGACAGCGTGGGAAGACTATATGAAGGAATGGTGCCGCCGCGAGGATTTCCGGCAGTCGCTCAAGCAGCTGCTTCCTGGCGAGGATGCAGAATTCGTGGCCTACATCGAGGACATGGCGGCGCGCACCGAGCAGGGCTAGAACTGTCGCGCCACTTTTCTGTGCCGTCATCATGTTAGAAGAGGAGCTCCTCGGCGATTATTCACCATGGTGTCCTATCCCATCGAACGTTCATACGGACCGAAAGGACGGCCATGAAAAAGAAACTCATGCTCGACAAGGAACTGATCGCCGCCGATTCGAGCTCAATCCTCGGGGGTGAACCAACGAACAGCTGTGTATGTACCGTTGTTACTATCTGCCCGAGCCAAGCCGGTTGCACGTTTTCCTGTATCCCATGGGAGTGCACCAGGGCGACTTGCCCCGACGACACAGAGTAATCTCTCCGAGGGGAACAAGAACGGCCCACGTCTCTCGACGTGGGTCGTTTTTCTTTGCCCAAGAATATACTTGACATATAAACTTTTCATAGGTAGTCTTTATTCCGTGGCTACCCGAAGCACCAAGCGAGCCCCGACACGCAGCCCGCTGCAGAAGAAGCGGCAGCAGGCGGCCATCGATATCCTCCGCGTTGCCGACGAGTTGCGTCGCTCGTTCGAGGCGGTGCTCGCCCCTTACGATCTAACCGTCCAGCAATACAACGTGTTGCGAATCCTGCGTGGCGCGCGGGAGGCGCTCCCCACCATGGAGATCGCCAATCGGATGATCGAAAAAACCCCCGGCATCACGGGGCTGATCGATCGATTGGAAGACAAGGCCCTGGTGTCGCGCGCGCGCGGTGCGGACGATCGCCGCTGCCAATACTGTTCGATCACGTCGAAGGGTCTCGGTCTCTTGAGTCAACTCGATGAAACCGTCGACGCCGAAGACGAGCGTGCGCTGGCGATGCTAACGAACTCGCAAGTCGAACAGCTCGCGGCCTTGCTGGAGGCGGTGCGGGGCGAACCATCCTAGGCCCTTTTTTTTTGGATATTTAGTTGATATATCAACCTTTGACAGGAGGAACAATCATGCAACGGAACGCTGAAGCCATCGCCATCCCGCGCACCCAGAATGGTTCAACCGTGCGACGTGCGCTACACACGCTCACCGTCACCGACGGGAACGTTGTGACCGCACTACTCCGTCTGACACTGGGCCTGGTGATGCTGCCCCATGGCGCACAGAAGATGCTCGGTTGGTTTGGCGGCGCGGGCTTCTCGGGTACGGTAAACATGCTCACCACCTACGCGGGCCTCGCGACTCCGATTGCAGTGCTCGTTGTCCTGTTCGAGTTCTTCGGCTCGATTGCGCTGATCTTGGGCGCATTTAGCCGGCTGGGCGCACTTGCCATCGCCACCGTGATGGTCGGCGCAATCGTCACCGTCCATCTGCCGAACGGTTTCTTCATGAACTGGACGGGCACACAGGCGGGCGAGGGCTTCGAGTACCACTTGCTGGCGATCGGAATCGCCATCGCGATTGCAATCAAGGGCGGTGGCGCGTTCTCGCTCGATCGCAAGATCTCGCGAGACTGAACGGCTAGTTCAGCGAAGAAGGAAAACGGGCCACGTCGCGGTGACGTGGCCCGTTTGCGTTTAGTGCCACGAGGGATTCCAAGGAATTCGCATCAAATCCGTTCTCATCGTCTTCAGGACAGTCATGACAGCGTGGACTACGTCGCGACCAAAAGAAAAGGGAAAGGGAAGCTTGACGAGAACTGAGAAACGAGTAGACTCCATTCCACTAAGGGGATTTCTTGCGGCATTTACTGCCGCTCTACAACCGTCGCCACGGCGCGCCCACGACCGCGCCATTCCACTACGACCCAACCGGGCGACGACTGCTTTTCGTTTTTGATTTTTGAAAACCGCACAGCGCCGTCGTTGTGCGGGAGGTCGGATTCCGTCCGATCCGCATTGAACTGTTTTGTACGTACGGAGGTTCGTACCATGCAGCAGGCTGCGCCATTGTCCGTGTGTCCTGCATACGGGAAGAGCGTCAATGAAGGCGCTTCATCGACCGCAAAACAAAGAAACGGGGAGGAGGTCGTCTATGCCAATGAATAGAATTCTAGCGATGGTATGCGGTGTGCTGATGATGCCGCTGACTCTCGCGTACGCGGACAGTTGTTTCACGGCGAAGGCAATCGGGTCGCAGACGCCATCGCCGCTAAGCTGGTCCGCAATTGTCGTTCTCGACACGCTGGAGACGAAGCTCGATTACAACCTAGCGTGTTGTGGGTGTGGTACGCAGGGGGTACAGGCTCGGATCTACAGCGACGATGAGGGCTTCCTATTCGCCTTATCGGGCCTCGGCGGCGTATGCCCGATCGCGGGCCAGTGGACCAGCACGGACCCGGTTCCACTTACGCCGCAACGTGTGCAGGCACTCAAGGACGGCAAGCTGTATCTCATATTGTGGCAACCTGCGTGTCACGCGGAGTTCGTACAGGCACATCTGACTCCGGAAAGTTGCGAGGAGTAGCCATGAACAGAAACATCTTCTTCCGCGTTGCATTACTGCTTACTGCCGTCGTGGCGATCTGCGCGGGCTGCTCGAACGATCGACCCACGGAACCGAATGCTCCGAGCCCCGGCGAAGGGCCCACATTGTCGACGCAACTCTTGCTTGCCCCCATTCCCGGGATCACGACGGCGTGGCATCCCGCGCCCTCAAGCTTCGCGATTCCCGGAGAAACGAAGGCCATTCGCTTTGTGTGCCCCGCCCCTCAGGGCACTTCTGTGACCTGGCTGGGCGCTTCTGTAGTGACTCGAGATGAATCTCGATCGACGGCGGAGTACGTCGTCCCGCCCGCGGGCGGTCGCGTTCGCGTCGAAGCCACGGTTACCTCGCCGGACAACGAGGGCGAGTTCGAGGTCAAACGGTACGTCTGTTCGTTCGACGTCGTCGATGTTCCAATCGCCGATGTCGGTATCGGCGACGTGAGCGTTGTGGCTGCGATGCAACCGCTTGGTGACCAACTAACGACTGCCGAGCGCATGACCGTGCTCCTGGGAGAACGCTCGATTTCACCGTTGAAGCGTTTGAGCAGCGAGCACTACCGCACGAGTGTCGCGACGCCGCTACGCGTAGGCGCCACGCTGGATAATGCATCATTCGCCTCCTTGGTCGAGTGGCGCATCGACGGTGACGCGGTCCTCCTTGGCAACTCCGGCGAGATTGTCTTGCCGAACGATCCGGGCACGCACGTGATATCGGTTGGTCCTCCGGCCAATGCAAGCCAGGTGAGTATCGACACCTATCGCGCGTTGGTAACGATCGACGGCGACGCAATGATTCCCGGAAGGCCGACAACATTCCGGGTGACAACCGAGCCCGCGGGCTTCGAAAACGAAGTGGTGTGGATGTCGGCAACCCTATTCGGACAGGCGACTCCCGTGATCGGCGAGGGTGCCACCTTTGTCACCACGTTCGAGAAACCTTGGCCGACGCCAGGCGATGCTAGAGCGATGTGCATGGGAGTGCGCGCGAGCAGCATCGCCGTTATCATAGAGGGCGAGTATTGGG
>JAICFA010000164.1 GCA_025923935.1 Candidatus Krumholzibacteriia bacterium | reverse complement strand
TCATCGATCGCAAGATTTCGAGCGGCCGGCACCCCGGTGCCGGCCTACAAGCCCACCACCGCGATCGTTCGCAAGGGCCCCTATCGCTTCACGCGCAATCCCATCTATCTCCGCTTTTCGTTGTTGCAGCTCGGTATCGCGATCTGGGTGAACAGCGTGTGGCTCGTGGTGACGCTAGTGGGCGCGATGGTGCTCATGAATTACGCGGTGATACAGAAAGAGGAGCAGTACCTGGAGCGAAGATTCGGCAACGAGTACTTGGAGTACAAAGGCTCGGTGCGCCGCTGGCTATGACCTCGCCACTCACCATTCGCGACGGCGGCCTCGACGATCCGCGCGTTCAGGCGCTACTCACGTACCATTTCACTACCGCGCGCGCACAAACCGGTCGCGGCAGCGCCCACGCGCTGGACATCGACGGCTTGAAGTCGCCGGAGATTCTTTTCTACACTGCCTGGGATGGCGACCGCATCGCCGGCATCGGCGCGCTGCGGCGGCTCGACCCATTCCACGGCGAGATCAAGTCGATGCACACGGACGAATCGCTGCGCCGCAAGGGCGTGGGAAGTGCGATACTGCTGCACATTATCGCTGCGGCGCGCGCCCTGGGCATGTCGCGGCTGAGCCTCGAGACCGGTTCGTGGCCGTATTTCGACGCGGCCCGCGAGTTCTACCGTCGGCACGGGTTCGTCGAGTGCCCGCCCTTCGGCGACTACGTGCCGGATTCGAACAGCGTATTCATGACGCTCGAGCTAGAATAGGCGAAAGGGGGAGCGATGAAACCCGTCTACAAGCCCGATGACTACAGCACGGTGTCGCCGTATCTCATCGTGAACGGCGCCGATGCCACTATCGAGTTTCTGAAGCAAGTTTTCGATGCGCGCGAGCTGCGCCGGTTTCCCGACTCGTTCGGCAAACTGATGCACGCCGAGGTCAGCATCGAGGACAGCGTGATCATGCTGGCCGATCCCGCCCCGCCCGAGTGGCCCGCGTACGCGGCGAACGTGCACATCTACGTACGCGACGTCGATGCGACGTATCGCAAGGCACTCGACGCGGGCGCGATATCGGTGCAAGAACCGCTCAAGAAAGAGGACGAGGATAAACGCGGGGGAGTTCGCGACCCCGGAGGGACAACATGGTGGATCGCAACGAAGGTGGTGTAGAGCGTTGCAGAAGATGAAGGCGTACCCGAATTTTGACGCGTATTTGAAAGACCAAAGTGCCAAGAACCAAACCATTATTCGTGCGCTGCGGAAATTCGTGAAGGATACCGAGCCGGGTCTGACGGAAGCGGTGAAGTGGGGGAACGGTTGCTGGGTCGGAGCCAAAGGGCCGGTCGCGTACGTCTACTCCGACGACGGATTCGTGCAGTTCGGCTTCTTCCACGGCGCCGCGCTGAAGGACCCTCAAGGTCTGCTCGAAGGCAGCGGCAAGTTCGTGCGGCACACCAAAGTCCGTGCGACTTCGGAAATCGACAAGAAAGCCTTGGCCGCGCTCCTCAAGCAGGCTGTTCGCTCGCGCTAGCGAATCGACTGCGCTGCACAGCCATCGCTTCCCGCTGCAGCAGCACGAGCGCGAACAGCACCAGCCAAGACATGTAAGCCCCGACGTTGATGCGTTCCCACACGCCGATCCACGGCGTCGGATCTCCGCTCGCAACTTCCGGCGAATCCAAGAACGTGAGCGTTCCAAAGACGAGCCAGAGCACAACGGTCGCTATGGTATAAAGACGAAATCTCTTGCCCAAAGACGCTGCGGCCAGCCCCATGACCGCGAGCATGATGAGCAGCGTCACCGCTGACCACGCGATATGCAAGGCGTCCGTCAAAGAAAACGGCTCACCGCGCAGGTGCATGGGCGGCCAAAAGAGTCCGAAAACCCCGCTGAACATGAGCAGAATTCCGCCAATGCGCAGCTTTCGGTTCCCATATGCCGCAGCCCACACACCTGCTCCGAAAGCGGCGATTAGCAGTGTATAGACGATCCCCAGCGGGACCCATATCCCGCGCGTGGGGGCATCGATGGCGGACAACTCGCTGATCACTTGCGATGAGCGACTGTAGCCGTCCCATTGCATGGGAATGAACACGTTCATTAAGAGATACAGCAGGGTGGAAAGAATTCCGCAGACAAGCAGTAATCGTCGCATCGCCGTCCCTCCCATCAGCGGCCTCCATGAATAGTATATTCACATTGCGACGAGTCGGCTTGGTATTGGAAAATGGAATGGAAACGTTCTATTCAAGAACCAGCCGGGAGAATTTAGCACGGGGAGAGAATTGATGATTTCAGGCGTCAGGTACGGACACACCAATTTGATTGCGAAGGATTGGCGCGCGCTTTCTCGTTTCTATCAGGAATTGTTCGCCTGTACTCCGGTGCCGCCGGTGCGCGACTTCAAAGGCAGTGATCTTGAGCGCGGCACGGGAATTCCAGGTGCGGAGCTGCGCGGCGAACATTTGCGCCTGCCAGGTCACGGTGCGGACGGCCCGACGCTGGAAATCTTCAACTACAACGTTCTCGTGGATCGACCGGAGACCGCGGTCAACCGTCCGGGATTCGGGCACATTGCGTTTGTAGTGGACGATGTGCCGGCTGCGCGAGAGGCGGTGCTGGCCGCGGGCGGGCAGCCCGTGGGCGAAGTGGTGACACTCACCAACGCGGCGGGCGCACGGCTGACGTGGGTGTACGTCACCGATCCGGAAGGCAATGTGCTCGAGCTGCAGTCGCGGCCCAAGTAGAGCAGTCCAATGGAATACGCTATCGGAGTCATCGCAGCGGTTGCGATCGGCGCGTTCGCCACCGCCGTTGGCTTCGACAAGGAGCGCAGCTTTTACCCCGTCGTGCTGATCGTCATCGCGTTCCTTTACATTCTGTTCGCGGCGATGGCTCATTCGAGCGATGCGCTCGTCGCCGAAGCCGTTCCCGCGCTGCTATTCGTGACTGCTGCAGCGATCGGGTTCCGACGAAATCTATGGATTGTCGTCGCCGGCCTGGCGCTCCATGGTGTGTTCGACTTCATTCACCACGACTTGATCGACAATCCGGGCGTCCCAGCATGGTGGCCCGGCTTCTGCCTCAGCTATGACGTAGTCGCAGCCGCTTACCTAGCCGTGCTGATCGTTCGGCGGAAAGCGTCCATGAATCCGGATGATCGTTAGGCCGACGTGACCAGCGCCGAATCCTGAGCTCGTGGGTGCGAGATTGCGTGGGCCTCAGCTTGTCGATGGCGCAGGAGCAAGGCGGCGAACACGACGAGCCATAACATGTAGGCCCCGAAGGTGATGCGCTCCCACACGCCAATCCACGACGTGGGTTCGTGGAGCGCGAGCCGCAGCGAATCGATGAAGGTCAGCGTACCGAACACCAGCCAGACGGCCAACGTGACGATCGTGTAGACGAGGAATTTTCTTCCGAATGACGCCGCCGCAAGCCCCATTACCGCGGGCATCATCAGTAGACTCTCGACGGACCAAGCGGCGTGCAAGAGGTCGACCAACGTAAATGGCTCGTGGCGCAGATGCATCGGTGGGATGTACAGTCCCAACAGGCCGCCAACGATCAGCAATGTGCCGGCAATCCGAGTTCGGCGGTTGCTTTGTGCCGTCTTGCGCACACCCCAACCGAAAGCCACGACGAGGAGCGAATAAACGACGTTGAGTGAAACCCAAACCGATCTCGTTGGCGCTCCGATCGCGAAGAGCTCACTGATGGGTTGCAATGCACGGCTGTAGCTGTCCCATTGCATGGGAATGAAGACATTCATGCTGAGATAAAGGAGGGTGGAAAGAACACCACAGATAAGCAAAGCCGTTCGCGTCACTATTCGTTTCACCGGACACTAGTATGTCTCTATGTCACCGGAGTCGTTGTGCTCGATACAACACACCCGGTGTATCCGCTCGACCAGACGGCCGGCGTCATCAACATGGACGCGCTCTTTCCCTTCAACGGTATGACGGTGGTGGGATTGGGGAGCTCGGAGCTGGAGGATTACTTGCGCGACGCGGCCACCCAAGTGGGGCGCACGCTGCAGGGCGATCCGACGCCGGAGTACGGCGCATTTCGCCTCATACGCGACCGCCAGCGCGCCGCACCCTAGCCCGAACCGTTGCGCGTTCCCAAAACGGGCACAAATTAGGCGTTGCCGTACCTGCCGGCCTACGGGGTAGACTCCCCGGACCGGAGGGTTGCGTGCTCAAGGACATCTTTCGGACCAAGAACATTTCGCGCATTCTCGAAACCGCCGACGGGCATGACGCGCTCAAGCGTCACCTCGGGCCGGTTCAGCTCACCATGCTTGGCATCGGCGCCATTATTGGCGCCGGTATTTTTTCCACGGTGGGGACCGCCGCTGCCGGCGGCGCCGACCATCCCGGCGCGGGCCCGGCGCTCATCCTATCGTTTGTCCTGACCGCCGTTACCTGCGGCTTCGCGGCGTTGTGCTACGCGGAGTTCGCATCCATGGTGCCCATCTCGGGCTCCGCGTACACCTACGCGTACGCGACCTTGGGCGAAATCATCGCGTGGGTGATCGGCTGGGACTTGATCATCGAGTATGCGGTGGGCAACGTCGCGGTCGCGATCTCGTGGTCGGGCTACTTCCAGGAGCTGCTGCGCGTGGTCGGGTTGGGAATGCCCGACTGGCTCGGTATCGATTATCGAAGTGCATCGCAAGCCGCTGCGCACGTAGCGGCCGCGACCGCGCAGGGAGGCGACGCACTGACGTCGATCGGTGTGGCCACCACGCGCGCGGCACGGGCTTTCGCCGACGCACCCCACCTGTTCGGGATACCGGTCATCTTCAACCTGCCGGCGTTCTTGATCGTCTCCGTCATCACGACGATTTTGGTCATTGGCATCCGCGAGAGTGCCTGGTTCAACACCTCCATGGTGGTGTTGAAGCTCGTCATCATCGGGTTTTTCATCATATTCGGCGCGTTCTTCATCGAGCCCGAGAACTGGCAGCCGTTCGCTCCCCACGGTACCCTGGGTATTTTCTCCGCGGCCGCCATCATATTCTTCGCCTATATCGGTTTCGACGCGGTGTCGACCGCCTCCGAAGAGGCGAAGAATCCCAAGCGCGACATGCCCATCGCGATCATCGCGAGCCTGGTGGTGTGTACCATCATCTACGTGCTGGTGGCGGTCGTGCTCACCGGTATGCTGCCGTGGACGCAGCTCGGCACCGCGGAGCCGCTGGCGACCGCGTTCTCGGCGCGCGGGATGACGTGGCCAACGCTGATTGTCGCCTTGGGGGCGGTGTTCGCCACCACCTCCGTGCTGCTGGTGTTCCAATTGGGGCAGCCCCGCATCTTCTTCTCGATGGGGCGCGACGGCCTCTTGCCCAAGTGGGCGGCGTCGGTGCACCCGCGCTTTCGCACCCCCTACAAGACCACAATTCTCACCGGCGCGTTCGTTGCAGTTCTGGCCTCGGTTGCCAACATCGACGAGATCGTGCAGCTCACCAACATCGGGACGTTGTTCGCCTTTGTTCTGGTGTGCGTCGGCGTCACCGTACTGCGATTCCAAGAGCCCGCGCGCGAGAGACCGTTCCGTGTGCCGGCAGGTCCATTCTTGTTCCCGGCGCTGGGTGTCATCTCGTGTGTATTTCTTATGCTGTATTTGCCGCCGGCGTCGTGGTGGCGCTTCGTCGGTTGGCTCGTGCTCGGCATGGCGATCTACTTCGCCTACGGGTACAACCACAGTGCGGTGGGACGCGCGCACGGCCGGCCCGCAACGCCGACCGCGATGCAACGCATCGTGGGGTTCGGGTTCTTCCTGGCGGCGGCGGGCCTGTTCGTGATTCCGCACGACGCCGGGCCGTTGGAGCTCGTCGCCCTGGCTTCGGACTCCAACGCGCGCGCGGCCACGGGTCTTCTGATGATTGCACTCGGCACCATCGCTGCCATCGCCGGCGGGTTCGGCATGGGTGCGCGCGCCAACGCCGCACCGCGCGCGTAACAGCTCGATGAATCTCACCGTTCTCGCCGTCGCGTTCATCATTTTGCTCGTCAGTGCGTACCGGCTTTACGGCGGTTGGGTGGCGCGTCAGTTTCGTCTGGACGACGCGCGCGAAACACCGTCGCAGGCGCACGCCGACGGCATCGACTTCATCCCTACGCGGCCGTTCTATCTATTTGCGCAGCATTTTTCCGCCATCGCGGCGGCCGGGCCGATCGCCGGACCGATTCTCGCCTGCCAGTCGTTTGGATGGCTGCCGTGTCTTTTGTGGATCAGTCTCGGCGTGGTCGTGATTGGCGCCGTGCACGACTTCTCGACGCTCACCGCCAGTGTGCGCCATGGTGCCCGCTCCATCGCCGACATCGCCCGCGAGCACTTGGGCACGCGCGCCGGTCGCGCGCTCATGGGCTTCATCTGGATTGCGCTCATCTACGTCATCGTGGCGTTCGCCGACATCACCGCGGCGACCTTCGTGGTCGGTACCGACGAGCTGCAGCAGGGCAGCGTTACCTTCAACCCCGGCGGTGCGGTGGCGGCGGCGAGTGTGATGTATCTCTTACTCTCGATTATCTTGGGAGTGGTACAGCGCTTCTTGAAGCCGCCGTTGTGGCTCGCGACGGTGATCTTCGTCCCCGCCACCTTCGCGGTGGCGTGGTTGGGCACGCAGCTCTCGCACGCGCTCGTGCTCGACCACAAGACGTGGGGGGTTCTCATCCTCGCGTATTGTGCGGTTGCGAGTGTGGTGCCGGTGTGGGCGCTGTTGCAGCCGCGCGGGTATTTGGGAGGCTTCGTCC
>JAICFA010000163.1 GCA_025923935.1 Candidatus Krumholzibacteriia bacterium | reverse complement strand
TCGGCGTGCGTATCAACACCTACGCCAATAGCCGCACCGCGTTCGCGTCGCTGCGCGGCAACCCCACGCCCGTCTACGAAATACCGCTCCAGTCGGGTATTTCCATCGGCGTGCTCCTGATCTGCGTCGAGCTCATCGTCATGCTCACCATTCTGCTGTTCGTTCCCGGCCACTCGGCGGGCGCCTGCTTCCTCGGCTTCGCCATCGGCGAGTCGCTGGGGGCGGCCGCACTGCGTGTGGCGGGCGGTATCTTCACCAAGATCGCCGACATCGGCTCCGATCTCATGAAGATCGTGTTCAAGATCAAGGAAGACGACGCGCGCAATCCCGGCGTCATTGCCGACTGCACCGGCGACAACGCGGGCGACTCGGTGGGACCCACCGCGGACGGCTTCGAGACCTACGGTGTGACCGGTGTGGCGCTCATCTCGTTCATCGCGCTGGCCGTGGTGCCGGAGTTCAAGGCCCACTTCCTGGTGTGGATCTTCGTGATGCGCGTTCTGATGATTGTCACCTCGATCGCGAGCTATCAGCTGAACGCGGCGGCGTCGCGCGCGGCCAACAAGGGGAAGACCAAGATCAACTTCGAGCAGCCCCTTACCAATTTGGTGTGGCTCACCTCCATCCTCTCCATCGTGGTGACCTTCGTGGTGTCGAAGCTCATCCTCGGCACGTTCCCGGGCGGTCTGTGGTGGAAGATGTCGATCATCATCTCCTGCGGCACCATCGCCGCGGCGGTGATTCCGGAGCTGACCAAGGTGTTCACCAGCTCGCACTCGCGCCACGTGAAGGAAATCGTGAGCGCCTCGCGCGAAGGCGGCGCCTCGCTCACCATTCTCTCCGGCATGGTGGCGGGCAACTTCTCGGTGTTTTGGAAAGCGCTGGCCTTCGGCGTGCTCATGCTGGTCGGTTACCTGACCAGCATGCAGGGCCTCTCGGCCTACATGAGCCATGAGGCGGTGTTCGCCTTCGGCTTGATTGCATTCGGCCTCTTGGGCATGGGTCCGGTGACCATCGCGGTCGACTCGTACGGCCCCGTGACCGACAACGCGCAGTCAATATTCGAGCTTTCGACCATCGAGACCAAGCCCGGCATCTCGCAGGAGATCGAGAAGCAGTTCGGCTTCAAGCCCGATTTCAAGGTCGGCAAGCACTACCTCGAAGACAACGACGGCGCCGGCAACACCTTCAAGGCGACAGCAAAACCGGTTTTGATCGGCACCGCGGTCATCGGGGCCACCACGATGATCTTCTCGATCATCATCATGCTCCAGGGCGCGGTCGCGAACTTCACCCTCGACCTGCTGGAGCCGCGCGTGCTGCTCGGCTTGCTGATGGGTGGTGCCACCATCTATTGGTTCTGCGGCGCCTCGATTCAAGCGGTGACCACCGGCGCCTACCGCGCAGTGGAATTCATCAAGCAGAACATACGCTTGGACGGCGTGGAACGGGCGTCGATCGCGGACAGCAAGAAGGTCGTCGAGATCTGCACGAAGTATGCGCAGATGGGCATGTTCAACATCTTCGTCGTCATCTTCTGTCTCACACTTGCGTACGCGTTCTTCGATCCCGTTTTCTTCGTCGCGTATCTGATCTCGATCGCGGTCGTCGGCCTGTTCCAGGCCATGTTCATGGCCAACACCGGCGGCGCCTGGGACAACGCGAAGAAGCTGGTCGAAGTGGAACTCGGTGAAAAAGGCACGCCGTTGCACGACGCGACCGTGATCGGCGACACCGTGGGCGATCCGTTCAAAGACACCTCGTCGGTGGCGTTGAACCCCATCATCAAATTCACGACGCTGTTCGGAGTGCTCGCGGTCGAGATGGCCGTGGTCAACCCCGGCACCGCGCGCTGGCTCGGTGTGGGACTGATGTTGGTCGCGCTGTTGTTCGTGTACCGCTCGTTCTACTCGATGCGCATCGCCGCGAAAGCCGCTGCGCAGACGCGCAACGAGCGCGCGGCGGCTTAGTTTTTCGCTCGCACCGAGGGCTTCCCTCCGCTCTCTACGTCCTCGCGCGAGACATTTATATCGCGCTGCGGAAGTTCGCGTCGGGAACCCTCGATGCGAGCGGAGGGAAGCTCTCGATGCGAGCCAGTTGATCAAGAAGAGGCCCCGTCGCAAGGCGGGGCCTCTTTGTTTGCGTCGCGGCGGGCGATTGCGTACCCTTATGCCAATTGAGGAGGAACGCGATGATCACCATCCTAGGTGCTAGTGGAAAAACCGGACGGGCTACCGCCGAAATTTTGCTCGATCAGGGGGAGAAGGTGCGTGTGATTGCTCGCAATCGCGAGCACCTCGCCGCGCTGGAAAAGCAAGGGGCCGAAGTCATGGCGGGCGATGCGGGCGACGCGCACTTTTTGGCGAGCGCGCTCCACGGCAGTGACGCGGTGTATGCGCTGCTTCCGCCCCATCCGACGACCCCCGACTTTTTGGCGTACGCGGATGATATCGGCGAAGGGATTACGCAGGCCGTGCGGTCGGCGGGTGTCAAGTACGTCGTGTTCTTGAGCAGCGTAGGCGGCGAACTCCCCAGCGGCACCGGTCCGATCGTGGGGCTGCACCGCCAGGAGAAACGTTTCGCGGCGGTCAAAGGGCTCAATACCGTGACCCTGCGCGCCGGATATTTTTTCGAGAATCATTTCATGTCGCTGCCGCTCATCAAGCACCAAGGGATCAATGGTTCCGCACTCGCCGGCGACGTCCCATTCGCACAGATCGCGACGCGCGATATCGGCGCGGCGGCGGCGGAAGCGCTCCGTAGCCGCGACTTCAGCGGATTCGAAGTCCGCGAGCTGCTGGGACCGCGCGACCTCTCGATGGACGAGGTCACCCGCATTCTGGGCGAAGCGATTGGACAGCACGACTTGAAGTACGTGCAGTTCCCCTACGACGCGGCGCAGCACGCGATGGTGGAGGCTGGGCTTTCGCAAAGTATGGCGTCGATGTACGTGGAGATGTCGCAGGGCTTCAACGAAGGCGTGATCCATGCACTGGACGGGCGAAACGCGCGCAACACCACGCCCACGCGCTTCGAAGATTTTGCCAAGCAGGTACTGGCACCCGTGTACCGCGCGCAATAGGAGCAGCGATGAACCCGGAAGTCGTGGAGCGAATCAAGACTGCCTTCGACCGCAACGGCCGCGCCATCGAATTGCGCCCCGGCGTTGGGCAGAAGACGGCGGTGACCAAGACGCGCGTCGTCGACGGCTTGCGCGTGGAAACGACCGAGGGGCGCTGGACGCTCGTCTCCGACGCGAGCGAAAAGTCGGGAGGCGGCGGAGCGGCCGCCGATCCCGGATTCGTGGTCAGAGCTGCGCTAGGTAACTGCCTGGCCATGGGCTACGTCACCTGGGCCGCGTATCTCGGTGTGCCCATCGAGTCGGTCGAGATCGAGATGCAGGCCGACTTCGACGTGCGCGGTCAGCACGGAGCGGACGGAATTCCTCCCGGCTTCAGCGAGATTCGCTGCCACGTGCGCATTGCCAGTAGCGCGAGCGCGGCGGATGTTGCCCGCGTGGTCGAGCAGGCGGACCGCTCCAGCATGGTGGGCGACGTATTTCGTCGGGCGCACACACTGGTGCGCGATTTGAAAATCGTCAAACCGACGACATAAGCGATGGATCAACGGTTACAACAACGTGTGCAGCGCTACGGCTGGGATCGCGCCGCGTCGTTTTACGAGCAAAG
This sequence comes from Candidatus Krumholzibacteriia bacterium, assembly GCA_025923935.1. GTDB lineage: Bacteria > Krumholzibacteriota > Krumholzibacteriia > WVZY01 > JAKEHA01 > JAKEHA01. The sequence continues at coordinate 3,073 of JAICFA010000163.1, read as the reverse complement.
CTGGAGCCGCCAGCTGGCGCCGGCGCAGGACCTGCTGCTCGCGATGGCTGCCTTGCAACCCGGAGAGCGCGTGCTCGACATCGCCTGCGGCACGGGACTCGTCACCTTTCGCGCGGCGGAGCAAATCGGCGATTCCGGCGCAGTGGTCGGCACCGACATCTCGGACGCAATGACCGAAGCATGCCGCGCGGCCGCGCTTGAGCGCGGCCTGGGCCAGGCCCGCTTCGAGCGCATGGAGGCGGAGCACCTGGCGCTGCCCGACGCGTCGTTCGATGTGGTGCTGTGCGCGCTCGGCATGATGTACGTGACCGACTTCGCGGGCTCCATTCGCGAGATGATGCGCGTGACCAAACCCGGCGGGCGCGCGGTCTCGGCGGTGTGGGGCAAACGCGACCGCTGCGGCTGGGCCGAGATTTTTCCCATCGTGGAGCGGCGCGTACAGTCCGACGTATGCCCCTTGTTCTTTCAGCTGGGCACCGGCGACATGCAAAAGCTGCTGTTCGCCAACGCCGGTTTCGCGGAGGTGGAGAGCGAGCGCATCACCACTGTCCTCGAGTACGAAAACGGCGAGGAAGCCTGTTTGGCCGCGTTCGCGGGCGGGCCGGTGGCGATGGCGTACTCGCGTTTCGACGAGGCGACGCGAACCGGCGCGTACGCCGAGTATTTGCAGTCGATCGCCGCGTTCCAGCGCGGCGACGGTTACGCGATCCCGGGGGAGTTCGTGGTGACGCGGGGAGTGCGGCCGATCGCTTAGATCTGTGTCTCGTCGGGCTTTTTCGACTTCTTGAGAATCGCGCGCATGGCCTTGGCGGGGTCGAGGTGGCCCAAGAGCAGGGCGAGCTCTTCACCGTCGATGGCAATCCCGTGGCAGTCGCGGCAGACTTCAAAGCGAATATTCAGCGTGGTCTGCACGAACATGTCGCCGCCGCACTTGGGACACAGGAGCCAATAGTGCACCCACAGCATCTTCTGACGCCGTTTGGCGCGCTTCTTATCGAGGCGCGCGCGTGTTTTGGCAAACGCCTCGGCGTTGCCGGGTGTTGGCTTGCGAACCTTTGTTGCGACGTGCTTCTTGGAAGGCATGGGACGTTTACCACCGCATTTTCCCACTGAGATTTCGGACTGTCAATCGATGCCCAAGCGACGTACTGCGCGAGCTGCGACCCAGCCGAAGCCCGATGCGGCGGTAGTGCTGGCCGCCATGGGGCGCGCCATTGCCGGCGGCAAGGCGCCGTCGGTCAGCGAAATCGCGCGCCGCGACCGCGACCCGTTTCGCATCCTCATCTCGACGCTATTGAGTCTGCGCACTAAAGACGATGTTACCGACGCCGCTGCGGCGCGGCTCTTTGCCATCGCGCCCACCGCGCGCCGGCTCGCGCGTCTCGACCTGCGACGCATCGAGAAGGCCATTTATCCGGTGGGCTTCTACCGCACCAAGGCGCGCACCATTCGCGACATCGCGCGTCGCATCGACGGCGAGTTCGGCGGCGAAGTTCCCGGTACCATGGAGGCGCTGCTCGCGCTCAAGGGCGTGGGGCGAAAAACCGCGGCACTGGTCGTCTCGCTGGGATTTGACATTCCCGCGGTGTGCGTGGACACGCACGTGCACCGTATCGCCAACCGGATGGGTTGGGTGCGGACTCGCGCCCCCCACGACACCGAGACGGCGCTGATGGCGCTCTTCCCGCGCGCGGTCTGGATCGATGTCAACGAAACGCTGGTCAGTTACGGCCAGCAGGTGTGCACTCCCCTCTCGCCCCGTTGCTCCACCTGTGCGGTGGCCGAATGGTGCGCGCGCGTGGGCGTCGCAAAGAGTCGATGAGGGACGGGAGCTTGTGCCCGGCCCAAACCTCTGCTATCATGCGCGGCCTAACCTAAAGGACACCAATTTATGAAGTTGTACGTACGGACGGCGCTCGCGCTCGCGCTCGCGACGGTCCTCGCCGCCTCATGCTCGAAGAAGAACAACCGCGCCGCCGCGTTTCCCGATTCGCTCGCGGCCGAGGAAGTCATCGCCACCGTCAACGACGAGCCCATCACCGGCGACGAGCTCAAGGTGCTCGCCTATACCGCGTCCGGGATGATGGACTCGACGCGCTCGCCGTCGTTCAACATCCGCCTTCTGGACCAGATGATCGATCGCAAGCTGATGGCGCAGGAAGCGAAGGCGGCCGGCGTCAGCATCCCCGACACGCTGGTCACCAACGTGCTGGACCAGTTCGTGCGCCAGTTCGGCGGCGAGCAGCAGGTCGACCAAATGCTCGCGCCCATGGGGCTCACACGCGACGACTTTCGCAACGCCATCCAGCGCGATTTGACCATTCGCAAGTACGTCGACGAGAAGATCACGTCGTCGATCGTGGTGGCCGACGCCGACATTCGCGCGTTCTACGACCAGAATCCCGACATGTTCGCGGGGCAGGACAGCGTGCGCGTGAGCCACATCATCCTGCTCTCGCACGAAGGCGACGTCGAGCAGTCGAAGAAGGACCGCCTCGCGCAAATGGAGTCAATCCGCACGCGCGCGCTGAGCGGCGAGAATTTCGCCGAGTTGGCGCGTCAATATTCGCAGGACAACGTGGCGCAGCAGGGCGGCGATCTGGGCTACTTCCCGCGCGGCATGATGGTCAAGCCGTTCGAGGACGCGGCTTTCACGCTCAAGAAGGGCCAGATCAGCGATATCGTCGAAACTCAGTTTGGCTTGCACTTGATCAAGTGCGTCGACAAGAAGTCGGCACGACCGGTTCCGTTCGAGGAAGCGAAGGCGCGCATCGACATGATGCTCAAGCAGCGACAACTGTCGACGGAATTGCAGAACCGCTTGCAAAAGAGCCGTGACGCGGCGATAATCGTGCGCAGCTACGAGAAGGGGGCTTAACTCAGCGGGAGAGTACTATCTTCACACGGTAGGAGTCACTGGTTCAAATCCAGTAGCCCCCACCATTTTCGACGGCCGCGGCGTAATGCTGCGGCCGTCGCGTTTTCAGCGGTCCGACGACGTGGGGGCACCGATGGGGAGATCGTGCTCGATGGCGTATTGCAGCGTTTGTGCGCGCCGGATGCGTTCGGGATC
>JAICFA010000162.1 GCA_025923935.1 Candidatus Krumholzibacteriia bacterium | reverse complement strand
GACGCGTGACCGCGGCTTGCATAATGTCACCTGGGACGGCCGCGACTCCGCGGGCAACCCGGTGGGCTCGGGCGTGTACTTCTATCGCCTGACGGCGGGCAAGTTCAGCGATTCGCGCAAGATGGTGCTGCTGAAGTAAGGCTTTCTTTCGTAGCACAAACAAGAACGCCTGGGCTCGTCAAAGGCCCGGGCGTTTTTGTTTTGTGGCGGCGATGCGTTCGGCTTTCACGGTCGCCGCGACAGTCATCACTTTTTTCACAAAGCGCAACGCCTGCGCGTTACGCCTTCGGCGCCTCGTGGAGCTCGATTGGATTTCCGTCGGGGTCGTCGATCAGGATTTGTTTGCCGCCCGGCCCAGACTCCACATCGTTTCTGAAGTGCGTGTCGGTTCGCCTCAATCTGCCAATGATCGAATCCAGGTCTTCGACATATAGGACGATACGGTTCCAGCCGCCGGGCTCCTGCCGGCTGCCGCCGGGCATCGGTCTCGAGCCGGACGCATCGGCGCCGCTCAAGAGAAGATTGAGATCCCCGCGTGCCACGATGGCGATCGGACCGACCCGATACTTCAAATGGAACCCAAGGTGCCGGGTATAGAACGCGCCGGTTCTGTCGACGTCCTCAACTTGATAACGAACGACAGCCGCATTTGTGTTAGGCGCATAAACAGCGTTCGCAGCGGATGGTTGAGTCATGTTGTCACCTCCACACAGAGAAAGTGATCGATGCAGACCATCGCGCAAAATGAAGAAGGGATCGAAGTGTGATTCTTCACAAGGCGGCAGACAAAAACGCCCGGGCTTGCAACGGCCCAGCGTTCTTGTGTGCCAGCTGTCGCGTGCTCGGCTTTTTGCCTTAGCGACGTGCACCCACCGCGCCGCTCGGTTCGCGATGCGGGCGGGCGCGATACTTCTCGTACAAGCTCGCGTGCTTGTTGCCGAGCTCCACTTCGCGGCCGGCAATGATGATATGCCGGATCTGCGACTCGATCGCCAGCGGACTGCCGTCGGTGACGATCACGTTGGCGATCTTCCCCGCCTCGATCGACCCCAGCTTGTCCGCCACTCCGAAGATTTCCGCGGGCCACAACGTCACGGCGCGGAGCGCGTCGTCCTCCGACAACCCGAAGCCGGTCGCCTGCTCGGCCTCGTACGGCACGGTGCGCGAGCCGTGCGGACCGCTCGGGGCGCCGCCGCCGGAGCCGGCGCTGGACGCGAACGCGATGCGCACACCGGCCGCCTGCAATTGCGCGGGCGTGGCGTACGGCTGGTCGTAGGAATCGTCGTCTTCGCGCGGTAGACTCTGCGTGCGGCGCAGAATCACGGGAATATTCTTCTTCGCCAGCAGATCCTTCACGCGCCACGCGTCGGCGGCACCGGCGAGGATCATGTTCAACTTGTAATCCTCCGCGAACGCCACCGCGGCCTCGATGTCGCGCTTGGTTTCCGCGACGATGATGACCGGCTTCTTCCCCTCCAAACACAACGACAGCGCAGCCAGCTTCTGGTCGCGGTGCGCACGTGTGTCCTTCACGGCCTCCGCCTGCCGGTAATGACGCGCGGCGTCGAACCACTCGCGCAGCTCGTTTTGCTCCTTCTCCGCCGCTTCTTTCGCATCATTGTACGGTGTGTCCTTGAAGCTGAACGTTACGGGGTCGTAACGGCGCGTCACGATGCCGGGCCAGTCGATCACCAAGGCGACCGACGGCACCACCGCCATCTCGTCGACCGTCCACCCATCCAAATTGATGAGCGTGGCCTGGCCGGAAATCACACCGTCGCGACCGGCGCGCGGTGCCACGATCGCGTGGGTGATGCCGTTCGCCCGCGTCACCGGGATCACTTCGCTGGAGGGATGAATGGCCGAAGCGGCCGTGAGGTGCGGATTGTACATCCCCATCTCGGTGTGGTCGCTGGTGGCCGACACTGCGTCCACTTCCACCAAACCGAGCGAGCTAAAAGCGTCGAACATGCCGGGATAGACGTGGAAACCGCGCGCGTCGATGCGCTGGGCATCGGGCGGAATGGACACGTCGGCGCCGACCGCGGTGATGATGCCGTTCGCGATCACGACGCGTCCCACGAAGGGATTCTTGGTGACCGGGTGCACGGTAGCACCGTCGATCACCAATGTCTCAGCGGCCAACGCGGACGACGCCATCAAGAACGCAGCCGCGAAGGTTGCAAAACGAATCGTTTTCATTATTCATCACCTTCCGAGCACGAGTAAGGCGAATCCGCCCAGCGAACTTCCGGCGACGGCGCGGATAAAGAAGAGCCGCTTCCAACTTTATCGTCGGCCTTCTTCTCTTTGCCTTTTCCCGCCATTCGCTCTTTCATGGCAATGACGGCTCCCTGACGCACGTGGTCGGTTTCTTGATCAAAATAAAGGTCGCCGTCTATCCAGGTCTTCAACACCACCGAGCTGATCGCCAGCGGGTTGCCGTTGTAGAGCACGAGGTCCGCGTCCTTGCCGACTTCGATCGAGCCGACGCGTTTGTCGATGCGCAGCTGCTTGGCCGGGTTGATGGTAACCAACTTGAGCGCGTCCATCTCGGTCATGCCGCCCCACTTCACCGCTTTCGCCGCCTCCTGATTCAAGTGGCGCATCTCTTCGCCCGAATCCGAGTTGATCGACACGATCACGCCGCGCTCGGTCATGAGTGCGGCGTTGTGCGGGATCGCTTCGAACGCCTCCACCTTATAGCCCCACCAGTCCGAGAAGGTCGACGCGCCCGCGCCGTGCTCCGCGATCTCGTCCGCAATCTTGTAGCCTTCCAACACATGTTGCAGCGTCTGGACTTTGAAACCGAACTCGTCCGCCAGCTCCAACAGCTGCACGATCTCGTCGGCGCGATAGCAGTGCGAATGCACCAGCCGCTGGCCTTCGAGAATCTCGACCAGCGCCTCCATCTCGAGGTCGCGGCGCGGCAGCGTGGGCTTGATGCCGTTGCGCGCACCCTTCTTATAGTCCGCCCACGAGCGCTGGTAATCGCGCGCTGCGGTGAACGCCTCGCGGATCACGTCCATCACACCCATGCGCGTCGCGGGATAGCGCGCGGGAACACCGTTGGCACTCGCGTTGAAATTGGAGCGCTTGGGATTCTCGCCGAGCGCGAACTTGATGCCCGGCGGAGCGTCCACAAACTTCAAGCGCTCCGCGTCGGCACCCCAGCGCAACTTGATCACTTGGTTCTGCCCGCCGATGGGGTTGGCACTCCCGTGGAGGAGATTGGCACTCGTCACCCCACCCGCCAACGCGCGATAGATGGCAACATCGTCGGGGTTGATGACGTCGCCGATGCGCACCATGGACGTCACCGCCAACGTACCTTCGTTGACCCCGCCTTCGACGGCGATGTGCGAGTGGCAGTCGATGATACCCGGAATGACGGCCCCGCCCTTCGCGTCGATCACTTCCGCGCCCGACGGGATCTTGATATCGCTTCCCACCGCACGAATCTTGCCGTTGGACACGATCACCGTGCCCTTTTCGATGGTGGGTCCGGCCATCGTCCAAATTTGCGCGTTGGTGATGGCAAAGGTGCCCATCTTCTTCGCGGGACCTTGGTACTGCGCCAGCGCCGCGCGCAATTCGGTGAGCGGCACGTCGTCCTTCTTCTTGTTCTTGTCGCCCGCCGCCGTGCTGGCATCCGCCTTCGACGTGCGCGTGCCGGTGATATCCATCGTCGTCGAGCCCGACGACATCGTCCCCGCCAGCTTTTCGCCGTCGACGTTCAGCGTCCAGGAGGACGTCGTGGTTTCGCGCGTGGTCTTGAAGCGCAGCTGGTCGCCGCTCATGCGGCCGTCCTCGACGGTGTACTCGCCGCGCTCGCCGGTGACCTTGCCCGTCACCTTGCCATCCTTCGCCATGGTGATGTCGGCCTTGAGCTCACGCGCGCCACGCGTCGTCTGCATGCTGAGCGTCCACGTGCCGCTCACGTCCGACTTGGGCGCTTCGGTGGGTTCGTCGCTCTTGCGCTCCTGATACATGCGTCCGTTGACGAAGGTCGCGCGCACTTCCGCGCCTTCCGCCCACGGCCAGTCGCTGGCCAGCACCAGGTTCGCAATTTTTCCTTTTTCGATAGTTCCGAGACGATTCGCGACACCCAGGATCGACGCCGGGTTGGACGTTAGGGCCGCGAGCGCCGCTTCATTGCTCAAGCCGTTGTCGACCGCCGCGCGCACGCTCTCGAATACTTCCGCGGTGGTGGCCAGTCCACCCGAGTAGAACGCGAACGGTACTTTCTCCGCGGCCAGCACGGCCGGCGTGGTGGGCGCCATGCGCCGGTGCGCCAGCGTGCGCAGCGGGGTTTCCGCGTCCGGATCGCGATTCTTTTCTTCTTTGGGCCAGTTCAGGTTTACCAGGACGGGAATCTTCGCCGTACGGAGTGCCTCGGCGCGGTCGTACGCACCCTGGCCGCCATACAAGATGACGGGAACGCCGAGCTCGCGCTGCATCGTCACCACGCGGTCGATCTCGCGTCCCAAGTTGGCGGGCAAGAGCCACGGTGTCTTGTCGAGCACCGCCGTCTCGATAGGCTCGAGCGTACGGTCGTATTCGGGACGCACGCGCCCGCGCGGATCTTTCGTATACGTGGCTTTCACGCGTGAGTAGTTGTCGGCATCAAGGAATACTTGTTTTATGTACGCGAAGACTCCCATCAACGAGCCGGGGAACGAGCGCAGCTCGCCTTCGCCGGTGAAGTTCACGCGCTGTGCCACCGTCGTCGAAACGACCGCCTGACGGTCCGGCTTGTCGACCAAATCGATGAGTGCGGCCTGTCCGGAGAAAATGCCTTTCTCGGGTGCGGTGACCGCGGCCGCGAAGCCGGCCTTGCGCCACTTCTCGATCTTCGCGTCTTCGACCAGCTGCTCGGTGGGATTCACCCACGGTGTCGTGGCGGGACGATCCTCCGGCCCCATCACCGCGGGCGCGCGCGAACGTTCTCCCGAGGCCGACGACTCCGCCGCTTGCTTCTGCGCCAGCGTGGTCATGGCGTCGATCAAACCGGGATAGAGCGAGAGTCCCTGGCCGTCGATGACGCGCGCGTCGCCGGGAATCTTGATGTTTTTTCCGACTGCCTCGATGAGACCGTCCGCGATGAGCACGGTGGCGCCTTCGACGGGTGCCCCGGCACCGCTCACCACGCGGACATTTTGGATCGCGTAGTACGGCGGTGGCGTGGGTGGCTCGGCGAAAAGCACCGCGGCCCACAACAAACTCGACAGCAGCAACAAGGGAACGACGAGCCGAAAGAGGCTCCGATAGGAGGGTTGCATCCGTGACTCCTGTGTGCGCTTCAGGCGACGGTCGGCGGCTGGGCCGCGATATAGGTCGGCGGCCAGTATCATATCACAGCCGACCCGAGGTCGGCTCCCCCCACCACCCTACGTAACCTCGGGTATTGCCCCACCTTGTCTTCATGAAGTCCGTTCGCTAACACGACATCTGACGGTGCGACGACCATGCTCCAGGTGAAGCCCCGAACGTGGATACGATGCCCCTAGAAGGAGACCTACTATGTTGACGAATGTGATGGGGCTGTCACGCTCCCGAGTTGTGTTTGCACTTGCGATCGCGGTGGTGGCATTCGCCTTCACCAGCGCGAGTGCGCAGATTACGTACAACGCGGCGCTCAACGGCCCCAGCGAAGATCCACCCAGCAATTCGGCCGGCACCGGCACGGCGACGGTCGAGATCGATCAGGTGTCGCACACCATTCATATCATCACCGACTTCACCGGGCTGACCGGCACCAGCACCGTGGCGCACATCCACGGACCGACGGGCGATCCGATGACCGGCACGGCGGACATCATCGTTCCGCTAGTCGGTTTTCCGGTCGGTTCGACGGCTGGCACGTACGACATGGTGCTGTTCCTGAACCAAGAAAGCACTTATACGCCGGAGTTTCTCGCGGCCCACGGACAGTCGGCAGCGCAAGCCGAGGCGGCTCTGTTGCAGGCGCTTGCGGAAGGGCGCGCGTACCTCAACATCCACTCGGATATCTACCCCAACGGAGAGATTCGAGGTTTCTTGGGCAACAGCGTCCCGGTGGAAGACACCACCTGGGGCAAAGTGAAATCGCTTTATCGCTAGTCTCTCTCTGACGAGCCTAGCCGAGCAGCGACCATTCTCGGAAACGAGGATGGTCGTTGCGCGTGTGGACTATTCGCTAAACGCTTTCACCCAATCCACTCGCTTTCTTCGCTCGTTGTCCTGGGACGTCGCATCGCTCACACACGCGCGTGTGCCCACGAGCCAATGGTTGGGTGAGAGCATCGCGAACGTAGGAGCACCTCACGCCCCCGAAAGGAGATGAACATGCACACTATTGTGAGGAGGCTCGCGAGTGTTGTGCCGGCATTAGCACTCGTTCTGGCGCTGTGGCTGGGCTCCATTACGAGTGCCCAGGCGGAGCCGACGCGCTACACCGCCGTGATGAACGGCGAGAGCGTCGAACCGCCTACGCCATCGACGGGAACCGCCGACGCCGTGGTCATCATCGACCCGGTGGCGCACACCATGTACGTGTACGTCAACTTCGCGCTGATGGGAATTACACTGCAGGCGCACATTCACGCGCCCACCGACGTCGCGTTGACCGGGGTCGCCGCTCCCGCGACGGCCACGCCGACGCTGCCGGATTTCCCCTTCGCGCTGTCGTACGACGATTACGAGAAGACATTGGACATGACGCAAGAGTCCAGCTACAGCCCCGAGTTCCTGGCCGCCAACGGCGGCACGGCCGCATCGGCGGAAGCGGCATTGTTCGCCGCCAT
>JAICFA010000161.1 GCA_025923935.1 Candidatus Krumholzibacteriia bacterium | reverse complement strand
CGCAGGTTCATCCACGGGTCGCGAAAGTCGGCCAGCCATGGCAGGCGCGTACGCGCGTGCACGCGATCGCCCACCAGATGGCTGGTCTCGGGAGGCGACGTCGAGTACACCGCGTCGTATCGATTGGTCTTCGCCTCGCGCAGTGCGGCGCGCAGCGCAAACGGATACCAGCCGATGTAGGTATCGGGAATCAAGACGGCCGAGCCCAGGCGCCGCGCGCGCCCGAACCCGCGCGACGAGCGCGAGGGGCCCGTGCTGCGGCCGCCGCGCCACGCCGACACCATGCGCTGCCCGCTCCACGTCGCCGTGCGAATGACGCGGCATTCGGCGGGAACGGCGTCCAGCAAGCTGTCGTCGCGAATCCAAAACGCGTCGCCGCGCGGTGCCACGACGGTGGTGTGCCAGCCGTGCTGCGGCAGGTAGCGCACGAACGACAGCGGACGAAACACCCCGCCCCCACCCATGGGCGGAAAAAACGGCACAATCATCAGCAGGTTTTTCACGGCATCCACCACGCGAGTCCGCGCGAGAGGCCGTGGCCCGAGAGCGATTGCACCAAGCGCGCTCGCTCGTCGCCGGCGAGCGTGCGCGCGCGCCGCGCCACGCGCACGTACACCAACGCGGCGACGATCGCCATCGCCCATACCATGAAGCGCGGCGCCCCGATGCTGCGCAGTGCCACCGCCGGCGCAAACGCGAGTGCCGCGGACGCGAGTGCTTTGGCCAGCACGGCAAGGACCTCGCCGGCGCGCGGTCGTACCGGAGACAGGCGCATGGCGAGCACCAACTGGGCCGCGCAGGCGGCCAGTTGCGCGATGCCCGCGCCCACCACGCCGAAGGCGGAGGCCAGGATCACCAAGAGCGTAATGTAAACGCATGCCCACGCCAGATCGCACACCAAGGCACGGCGTACGCCCTCGAGCGCTTTCATGACACCCGTCAGGGGTGCCGTCATCGCCGAAAGCGGAATGGACGCGGCCATCAGCCACAAGGTCAGCCGTGCGCCGAGAAATTTGTCGTTGGACGCGAGCACGATCAGGTCGTCGGCGTATACGATGATGCCGGCGGCGGCGAACACCGACGCCAGCACGCTGGCTTTGAAAAACGCCCGCGTGGACAACGCCACCACGTCACCGCGACCTTCGCTGGCGACGCGTGTTACCTCGGGCTGAAATGCCAGCACCGGCACGGCAATGAAGCGATTCGCCAAGCGCGCGATGCGCGACGCGACGTGGAAGAGGGAAAGCGATTCGAGCGCTAGCACGGTGGAAAGCACCCAGCGATCGGCGTCGGAAAACGCCAGTGCCACGACACTCAGGCCGGTCGCACTCCACCAATACGCACGGTACGATGACGGCGTTGTGATCGGCGCACGCGGCGGCACGTCCGCCCGCAGCCGGGCGACGAACCACGGTAGTGCGGCCAGTGCTGCCACCACGGAGGTGATGCCGACGATCTCGAACAGTCGCGCCACCGTCAAGCGGTCCGCCTCCATCGCCATCCACGCCACTTGCACCACCAGTGCCCCGGTTTCGAAGGTAGTCTGCGAGCCGAATCGCCGCAGGCCGTTGAAGCCTCCATAGAGCACCAGCTTGAGTGCCACCGCGACGGTGGTGAGCGCGAACCATATAAGAAGACTCAGGGTGAGCTGGTTTTCCGGTACCGCCGCGAAGGCGCGATCCTTCACCACCACCACCACCGCCAGCAACACGGCGCACGCCGCACCGGTCGCGATCAGAGTCACCGCCACCAGCCGTGCGGCAGCGGCGCGTTGCGCGCGCGCGGCGTGCGCGGGCAGAAAGCGCGTCAACAGCTGCGGGAAACCATTCGCGGCCAGCATGGAGATCAAGAGCGACAACCCGCGCAGCGACGCGAACAGACCGAACTCGTCCATCGGCAGCGAGCCCGCCAGAATGCGCATCTGAATCACCGTCAGCGCGGTGGCAAGGACCGTAGATACCGCCAGCGCAGCAGTATTGCCGACGAAGCGCGACCGCCGGGTACTCATGCCCGGCTGCGCCTCCGCCGCCACGCCGCCAGCGCGCGTCCCATGGCGTTGCGGCGGCACACAATGCGGTAGTCGCGCGCTTCCCCGCCCAACGATTGCTTGTAATCGATCAACGATTCCTTGCCGAGGCTGGCCCCCAAGTTGTAGCTCCGAAATCCGTCTGCGCACGCTTCCCGCATCGCCTCGGCGTAGAGGAGGGTTCCGGCTTGCAGCTCGTCGCCGTGGCGCGATGCCATCCCGTACCACGCAATCACGGCGTCCTTATAGTAGAGATTGACGTGACCGCCGACGACGTCGCCGCCGTGCTCGGCCACGTACAGCCGCACGCGCGCTCCGCCGCGCGCGACCAGGCCGTGAAACAACGCATCCGGGTGCCCTGATCTCGCCTCCCACCCGGCCAAGCGCGCCCGATACACCGCCAGGAACCGGCGCACGTCGTCGTCTCCCGCGGCCCGGCGCACCGTCACTCCCGCCTCCTGCGCGCGGCGCGCACGGCGCCGTCGCGACTTGTCGAAGCGATTGCGCCACACGTCGTCGTAACCGCGAGAGATGTCCACTACGTGCGTGGTAGCGGTCTCCGCCGCGGCACCGCTCCATTCGAGCGCATGATGGAAATCGACGACACCCGCCTCGACCACCAGCCGCCTTTCGCTTTCGCGCACAAACGCGCGCACGAGCTCCGCCGACCCTACCTCGTCGCCCACCGGCCCGCCGTAGGTCCCGAACGGGAGCGACCACAGCGACGCAAACGGGCCACGGCGTGCCACGAAGTAGGGCAAGAACGCCCGCGGCCGCGCACCGTCGGAGGCGATGGCACAGCGGCGCTGCAAATGCGGATAGGCTCCGCCTAGGGACTCGAGCCAGGCAGTAGTGTGGTAGAACGTGGCGCGCGCCGATCCGTCAGCGATCGCGTCCAGCTCCGGCGGGAACGTGTCGGCGACCTCGACCTTCATGGACTAGTCCGCGCGGAAATGGTCGGCGATGCGCGTCACCGCTGCGGCGACATCGCGCACGTCGGCATCGGTCATGTCGGGGAAAATCGGGAGTGAGATGCAGCGCGCGTAATAGTCGTCGCTCTGCGGGAACGATTGTCCCGCGCGTGCAAAGGGCGCGAAGAAGGGATGGCGGTAAATGGGAATAAAGTGCACCGATGTGCCGATGTTCTCGGCGCGCAACGCCTGGATAAACTCGTCGCGCCCGATTTTCAACGTATTCGTCCGCAGACGGATCACGTACAAGTGCCACGTGTGCCAATTGCCCGGGTACTCGGCGGGTACTTCCACCGCGGCACAGGACTGCAGCGCCCGCGTAAGACCGGCAGCCACCTGGCGGCGCCGCTCCAAGAGCGCGTCGATCTTCGCGAGCTGCGTCAACCCCAGGGCCGCGTGCAAGTCGCTCAGGTTGCACTTGAAGCCGGGAATCTGCACCTCGTAGTACCACGAGCCCTTGTCGGAGTAGCGGCTCCAGCTGTCGCGCGACATGCCGTGGTAGCCGAGCAAGCGCACGCGCTGCGCGAGTGCCTCGTCCTCCGTCGTCACCGCCCCGCCTTCGGCGCTGGTGAGATTCTTGGTGGCGTAAAAGCTGAACGCGGTCGCGGTCCCTATGCGTCCCAGCTGCTCGCCGTCGACCTTGGCACCGAACGAATGCGCCGCGTCTTCCAGCACCGGAATGCCGGCGCCCTGTGCGATGCGTAGGATCTCGCCAATGCGGCATGCTTGACCGCCAAAATGCACCGGCAAGATCAACTTGGTGCGCGGCGTCAGCGCGCGCTCAACCGCCGCCGGGTCGACACCGAAGGTCTCCGGCTCGATGTCGGCCAATACCGGCGTGGCACCGTTGTGAAGAATGGCGTGCACGGTGGACGCGAAGGTGATGGGTGAGGTGATGACTTCGTCGCCGGGCCCAATGCCGAGGGCTTTGACGACCAGAAACATCGCCTCGCTGCACGAGCTCACCGCGATGGTATGGCGCGCACCCAGGTAGTCGCCGAGCCGCTTCTCGAGCTCGACGGCTTTCGGCCCCGAGGTGAGCCAGCCGGAACGCAGCGTCTCCGCTACCGCGGCCACGTCGGATTCGTCCACGGCCGCGCGGAAGAACGGCAGCGGCTTGGCCCGCACCGGTGTCCCGCCGGCGATGGCCGGAAGTGAAGAGTGTCCGATGCTCACGCGTGCCCCGCCGATTTCGTCTTCACGGCGTTACCGCCCGCGAGCGTGGCGTCGGCGATGGCACGCGCGAGCTCGGCGCGAATCGCGTTGTCGTCGCCGGCGGCGGCGAGCGATTCGAGCGAGGCCAGTGCTGCGTCGATGTGCGCGCGCGGCGGAAGCTTCGGCCGCGTGCACAGAATGTGCTCGTGGCGCGATGGAGCGACCTCTTCGTCATCGGCGATCAAGGATTCGTGCAGCTTCTCGCCCGGGCGCAAGCCGGTGAATTCGATGCGAACGTCGCTCCCCGCCTTGAGGCCGGAAAGTGCGATCAGGTCGCGCGCCAGCTCGGCGATGCGGATCGGCTCGCCCATCTGCAGGATGAAAATTTCTCCGCCTTCGCCCATCAGCGAGGCTTGGATCACCAGCATGCACGCTTCCTTGAGCGACATGAAGTAGCGCGTGGCATCTTCGTCGCTCACGGTGACCGGACCGCCGGCACGAATCTGCGCGATGAAAAGCGGTACGACGCTGCCACGGCTCGCCAAGACGTTCCCGAAACGAACCGAGACGAGCTTGGTGCCGGCGGGATCGTTGCGCGACGCCATCAAAAACTCGCAGAAGCGCTTGCTGGCCCCCATCACCCCTCCGGGACGCGCCGCCTTGTCGGTCGACAGCATCACCACCCGCGCGACATCCGCCGCGCGCGCCGCGTCGATCACGTTGCGCGTGCCGGCGATGTTGTTCTTCACCGCTTCCGCCGGAAATCCCTCCATATAATGGACGTGCTTGTGGGCCGCGGCGTGGTACACGATGTCGGGGCGGTACGCGGCAAAGACGCGCGCGAGTGCCGCGGCGTCGCGCACGTCGACAATGACGGGAACAATGTCGCGCGCCGGGTAGAGTGCGCGCAGCTCGCGCTCGATCTCGTAGATTTGGTTTTCGCCGCGCCCCAGAAGGACGAGCCGTTTCACATCGAAGCGCCCCACTTGGCGGCAAATCTCTCCGCCAATCGATCCGCCCGCGCCCGTGACCAGCACGGTACGGCCGTCCAAGAAGCGCGCAATCTCGGCCTCGTCGAACTCCACCGTCTCGCGTCCCAGAAGGTCCTCCGGGCGCACGTCGCGGATCTGCTCGAGGTGGACCGGGCCCTTGATGATCTCGAGCAACCCGGGTGCGATGCGATACGCCACCCCGGCGTCGCGGCACAAGGCGACCATGCGGCGCACGAACTCGCGTCCCGCCGAGGGTACCGCGATCAGCACCTCGTCGGCGTTTTGCGCGCGCGCCACTGCGACCAGCTCGCGCGTCGTGCCGAGTACCGGGAGGCCGTCGACGGTGTGTCCGGAAAGCTGCGAAGCGTCGTCGAGAAAACCGAGCGGCAGGTATTGTTCGCGCGCGCGCGAACCGATCTCGCGCGCCAGCATGCGACCGGCTTCGCCCGCGCCTACGATGAGCAGTCGCTTCACCATGCGCTCAACGCAAGAGGGAGACGGTCTTGGTGACCGCGCCCTCGGTCCCGACCACACGCACGAGATAATTGCCGCTGCTCGCCAGGAACCCGCCCTTGGTCGTGAGGTCCCACACGATGTCGCCGTTGGCGTCGGCGTCCTGCGTATGCACCAGCACGCCTTCGACGGTGTACACCTCGACCGACACCGGCCCCGTGATGTTCTGGATCATGAGCTCGTTGTGTCCGCGGCCGGGATACAACGGATTGGGATAGAGATAGATCTTGGAGAGGTCGCTCGCGGCCGCCGCGGCCGGCGTGTAATCGAGCACGGTGAGCCCGGCCAGCGTGCCGATGTAGAGAACATCCTCGGTGGGATGCAGGGCGAGCGAGCGGCTGTCCGCGTGCGACATCGGCGAGATAATGCTGAGCGGATAGCGCAAGCCGGAGAGCGCGGTGACGTAGGTCGACGCGGTGGTGTACGTCTGAATCGCATTCATGTCGTTGCGCGCGATCTGGTTGACACCCAGATTGGTGGCCACCCACAAATTCTCGTCGTGATCGAGGAGAATATCCTGCACCACCGGACTCAAAATCCCGACGCCGATACCGGTGTACACCGGAATGGTGTCGACCGGGCGGCCACCGCCGCTGGGTGGATACTTGGCCAGTCCCACGTCGGTGGCGATCCACAGCACGTTGTCGCTGCGCAGCGCGATGGCAGCCAAACGCGCGCCGCTGGGGATATTGGGCGGAACCACGGTCGCCCAGCTGTCGTCGCCCCGGTTGCTCAGTGACGCCCAAGCATAGGGATCGGCGTCGTTGCCATCGCTATCCAACCGCCACTGCTGAATGCCCGCGGTGCGATGCGCGATGTACACGGCACTCTGGCCGAAGGCGACATCCACCACGTCCCCCGAGAGCATACGGTTTTCATTGAGCGGCGACACATCGAGCCATTCGCTGCCGTCGCGCGACAGAATTTGTATCCCCTGCCAACCCTGCGTTTCGGCGAGTGACATGTCGCCCAAGAACCAGCGGTTCCCCGCCGGGTCTTCCGCCGCGCGCTGCAGCGAGACCGAGCCCAACCCATCGCCCCCACCGGCATCGATCCCGAAGCGCGTCCAAGTGTCGTTGCTGTAGTTGGCGTCGGTCTCGTCTTCTAGACGGTCGAGTGTTTTCGTCGGCTGCGAGAGTGTACAGAACCACTTGAAACCCTGCGAATCGGCCAGCAGCGCGAGATTGTTGAACTGAT
>JAICFA010000160.1 GCA_025923935.1 Candidatus Krumholzibacteriia bacterium | reverse complement strand
GGCCGCGCGCGCCAGCGACACGGCGTGCTTCTTCGAGAGCTCGCGCAGCGCGATGGGCTTTCCCTCCAAGTCGAACGGTGTGGCCTCCCAGCCCTTCAGCCGTCCGCCCGCGTCGAACACGAGCCGGTTGGAGTAAACGTCGTCGAAGGGATGCTCCGGAAACAGAGTATCGATCACCACGTCCAGCGTGCCCGAGATAACGGCGAGCCGCGCGCCACGTCGTTTGAGCTCGTACAGCGTGCGATGCGCACCCTCGAAGTGCTCGAACTCGCGAATCGCTTCCACGATGTCGCCTCGCGTCGCCTTGGCGTCGATCCATCCCTGCACGTCCAACTCCACCCATTGCGGATACGTGATCTTTCCTTCGTCGTACCAGCGATGACGCAGCTCGTTGACGGCGTCGTCGCCGGTAAAGCGGCGGTTCAAGATTTCCCAAATGACTTTTCCGGAAGGGTGGCGAACGAGGGTTCCGTCGACGTCGAAGCAGATGAGGTCGTACGGGCGCACCGCCATGCCGGCATTCTACCGCGTCGTGGCCCGTTGTGCCACGCGCACCATATAGAATCCGAGCAAAAGGAAGAGTGCCAGCGCCACGTAGGGTCCCGCGGCTCCCATCCATTCATGCCCGCCCCACGCGGGACGGCGCCCCAGCGCAAACGCGAGTCCGGCGATGGCCACACCCATGATGCCTTGGCCGGCCACCAGTCCCGAGCCGAACAGGACGCCGTTCTCGCGGGCGTGGTGCAGCTTCGCTTGGTCGTTGCGGTTGCGCCGTTCGATCCACCAGCGGAACACGCCGCCCACGAAAATGGGGCTCATGGAGGAGAGCGGGAGATAGAGGCCCACCGCGAACGGCAGCGAGCGAATCCCCACCAGCTCGACCGTGAGCGCCATCAACGCGCCGATGAATACCAGCGTCCAGGGGATGTTGGCGGAGAGGATGCCCTCGATCACGGTCTTCATTAAGGTCGCCTGCGGCGCCGGCAGCTCTTTGCTCCCGAAGCCGTATTGTCCGTTCAGGACGATCACCGCACCGCACACCGCCGCGGCAGACGTGAGCACCCCGATGAGCTGGCCCCACTGCTGGCGGCGCGGCGTAGCACCCAGCAAGAAGCCGGTCTTCAGGTCTTGCGAAGTGTCGCCCGCGATGCTGGCCGCCGTGCACACGATGGTGCCGACGGTGAGTGCCGTGACTTTGCCCGCGGTGTCCGTCCAGCCGAGCAGATAAAACACCGAGCTCGTCCCGATCAAGGTCGCGATCGTCATCCCCGAGGTCGGGTTCGACGACACGCCCACGTACCCCACGATGCGCGACGACACCGTGACAAAGAAAAACGCGAAGAATGCCGCGCACAACGCGGCCACGAGCCGCATACCGACCGTGTCGACGTGGGCGAGCACGTTCGGAACCAGCGCAATCACCAACACGATGGCGGCGACACCCAACAGCACGTGTTTGAAGGGAATGTCGCTGTCCGTGCGCTCTTTGCCCGTCACCCGCGTGTCGCGCTGCAGAAGCTCGCCCAATCCCGCGCGAAACGCCCCCACCATGGTGGGCAGGGTGCGCAGAATAGTGAGAATGCCGCCGGCGGCGACGCCCCCCGCACCGATGTAGCGAATGTAGCGCGACCAAATCTCGTCCGCGCTCATGTCGCTGATCGGTTTCGATGTCTCGGGAAAGAGCGGCATGGGAATGAACTCGCCGAAATGCGCGATGAGCGGAATGAAGATCATCGCACTCACTAGACTACCCGCCACCATCACCGCGGAGACGTGATAGCCCAGGATGTAGCCCACACCCAGAAACATCGGCGCCGCTTCCAACGTGAACACGCCCTTGGGCAGTTTCGGAATCTTCTGCACGAAGTCTTCCGGCCACAAATGGAAGATGTCGGTACACGCCTTGTACACTGCACCGAGTCCCAGCGCCGAGAACACCGTGCGCGCTTGCGAGCCGCCGCTTTCCGAAGCCACCAAGATCTCCGCGCACGCGGTCCCTTCCGGATATGGGAGCGCGCCGTGCTCTTTCTTGATCAAGGGCCGGCGCAGCGGAATCATGGCGAGCGTGCCGAGAATACCGCCGCACAGCGAAAGAAGGGTGAGCTCCAAGAGCGACGGCGACAATCCCCACAAGAACAACGCCGGAATGGTGAAGATGACGCCCGACGCCAGCGACGAGCTGGCCGAGCCTATGGTCTGCGACATGTTCGCTTCCAACAACATCGAGCCGCGGCGCGCACGGATCAGGTGCAAGATGGCGAACGTCATGACGGCGATCGGAATCGACGTGGATACGGTGATGCCGACCTTGAGGCCGAGATACGCGTTGGCCGCGCCGAACACCACGCCCAAGAGCGCGCCGATTCCCACGGAACGGAAGGTGAATTCGGGAAGATTTTCGCCGGGCGAGACGACCGGCTGGTAGGCGTCGCCGCTGACACCACCGATGGCCGTCTGAGGAAGCTTGCGCTCGGGTGCCGCCATGGAGCGCCCAGAATACGCATTACAGTGCCGCCGAGTCCACCCTTGAAATCGCCGGCCGCTGGCTGGAGAATGGATGAATGGCCATCGATCGTGCAGCCGAATCGCGCGACCCGTCGCATTGGGTCGATGAGCACGGCGATGCCCTCTTTCGCTTTGCAGTGCTGCGCGTGCGTGATCCCGACTTGGCGGCGGACCTCGTGCAGGACACCTTCCTATCGGCGATCAAAGCCTTCGAGGGCTTCCGCGGCGGGTCGACCATTCGCACCTGGCTCACCGGAATTCTGAAGCACAAGATCATTGACCATTATAGAAGGAACAAGGTCGTGGTGCTGGCGTCCGACGTCGGGCCCGAAGGGACCGAGCTGGAGCACGCCGAGAGCCTGGCCCCGGCCTGGAAGGAATCTCCCGAGACCCTGGTCGAGAATCGCGAGTTTTGGGAGGTCTTCACCCGCTGCCTGGACGGCCTACCGGAGGCCCACCGGCGGGCCTTCTCCATGCGAGAATTCGATGGGCTCACGGGCGAAGAAATTCGTAAGGTGCTCGAGGTGACCCCGTCGAACCTCTGGGTCATGCTTCACCGGGCACGTACCAAATTGCGTCGGTGCTTGGAGACGAACTGGTTCAACAAAGAAAATGAAGCTTAGCTGCGAACACGCCGCACGATTGTTGTCCGAGAAGCACGACCGTAGATTGTCGTGGTGGACACGCATCGTGCTCCGATTCCATGTCTTCAAATGCAAGATGTGCCAGATCTACGGGTCCCAGCTGGGCATCGTCAACAGCGTTTGCAAAGAGGCCGGTTTGCAATCGGAAGACAAGTGTCCCGGCGAATTGTCGGGCGAGCGCAAGCAACGGATGAAAGACGCCATCGACAGGACCCGCTAGATTCCCCCGGGGAGAATGAGACCATTCACGTTTGCGATCGCGGTAGTGCTCGCAGCCGCGTGTGCGCTGCAATGCTCGAATTCCTACGACCTGGCCGACGCGTTGCCGTCGTGCGTACCCAAGGAAGTTCAAGAGATTATCGCCGGTGACGATCAGGCTCGCCTCCGTGCATACGTCCGCCAACTCGGCATGATGCAAGCGGTGGGGCTCTACGGAATCATGGACGAGTCCTACGATTTTTCTTCGCCGGAGAATTATGACCGTAGCGAGAGCGTCCTAACCGGACCGCACGGCCGCGTAGCGGGAGCTATCGCTACGGAGTTCAGACTTTTCTATTACTTGGACACCTACAACGCAATTGCGTCGCGTCCCCAAGAGGAGCGCAGATACTTGCGCAGCCTCATGAGAGAGTGTGTCGAGCTCGGTGCCGGAGATGCGACGCCGCAGGCCATTGCCAAAGTGGCGCAAAACCTCAAGCACTTTGAAGAGCAAGGCTTCCCGTACGGTGCGGAGATTGCAACTCGCTGCTTGGGCGGTATGAACGCCAACGCCGGTAACGAAGAGATTTTCCTAATCTGCGCTCGAAGGTCTCTTGCGATGCAACGAAGGCTCGGGCATACGCGCTTGCTCGTTCAACAGCTGGGCGAAAAGGGTGCGATGTACGCGGCGCAGGGGCACATCGATTCGATGCACGCGTGCTGGGATGAGGCGCTGCAGCTCGCCAACGAGTATCGAATGCCGGACCAAGCCCCGCGCCTGCTGAATTTCTACGCGCGTTTCTACCGCCGTCAAGGTCAGACCGCTCTCGCGCATGACATGCTTCGCGCATCGGTGTCGCTGGCCGACGAATACGGCGGTGCAACCCACCGCCAGCGATCGATCATCGAGCTGGCCGATTTCTACAAGGAGTTCGAGCACTGGGACCTCGCGAAGCGGTTGGTGGATCGTGCCGAAGTAGTGGTCGCTCCCGATTTCTGCTCGACCGTGAATCCGGATAGGTTGCTCACGTTGCGTGCGGACATCTTGATGGGGACGGGCCGTGTCGAGGACGCAAACCGAACCTATGAACAGGTTTGGAAAAGCTTCTCGGGAGCGACGCCGCTAGGCGGCAAAGCTTTGTTGCTGCAAGGGTGGGCCAAGGGATTGGTCGATAACGGCGAGCCGAAACGCGCTTTGGAATTGATCGACCAGGGGCTGCAATACAAGACAAGTGCGCGCATCTCATTATGGTTGCTCCGCGCGCGAGCGTCGTACGACCTCCGAAACCTGGCGGAATGCGAGGAAGCCCTGAACCAATTCGCCAGTTTGGCCGGCCAGGAGGTAATTTCACCGTTGGCAGACTGGTTGGTGCACGACAGCCTGCGCATTGACGTGAGCATGGCCAAGTCGGATGCAACCCATGCATGGCAGCACGCAGCCATCGCACTGGAGCGCCTGATGGTCTACCTCTCCCGAACCGACGCCAGCGTTGACGGCTATCTCATGGCTGCACGAACAGGCCGGATCCGGTCATCCTTGCATCGCTTGGTCGCCGATGATCCCATCTTGGGCTATGGGGCCGCGCTTTTCTGGGTCGAATCGCATCGACTCCTCGGAACCCGCAACGCGGTCGCGACGGACACGTCCAGGAAACCGGATCCTCGCGGTTGGGTGGAGCAGGCTTTCCGAACCGCTGCCGACCGTTCGCGCACGCCGCTCGCCCGCGCGGGCGCGACGCATCTGGTGTTCGCCATCGTCGGCAACGACGTGCTGCGCTGGACAGCCACCACAGATGGAGTCGCGCAAGAGGTGCTGCCGGTCGATGCGGCCGCATTGCGCCTACTGATTTCGCGTGCATGCGAAGAGCTCTCTCCCTACGCGCAGGTTCGACACGGGAGTAGCCGCGACAAGATCGACCGCTTGTCACAACTGCTCCTCCCCGAGCTTGCATCCGCGCGAACATGCATCTTGGTGACGCCGGATGCATGGCTCGGTGCGTTCCCCTTCGAAGTGCTCAACGTTTCTCGTGCGGGATACACACCGTTGCTCGCCACGCACGATGTCGCTTATTTGCGACCGGGAGTTGCATCGAAAGCAGCCCCGGTGGTCGGACCACCGTTGGTTTTCGTGAGCCCGGAAGGTCAAGGCGACTCGACGCATCGCTTCCCATTCCAACCGGTGTTGCAAGCCCCTGCCGATGAGGCGGCGGCGGTGCGGTCCGTGCTCCCCGGTGCCAGATTGCTCAGCGGTGAGCGGGCGACAAGTCAGTCGCTCCTGTCGAGCTGGAAAAATAGCAATCTGGTCTACGTCATCGGCCATATCGTGCGCGATCCGGAGGCGCCTTATATGATGATGATCCCGGCTGCGTCTGCCGGCGAGGATCGTTCGAAAGACGCGTACGTCGAAGTCGCGGACATCCGTTCCACCGACTTGTCACGCTGCGAGCTGGTTGTGCTGTCGGGGTGCTCTTCGGGACTTCCCTACACGGGACAGGGCGCTTCGGCGCCGAGCCTCGCACAAGCGTGCATCGACGCGGGCGCGCGAAGTGTCGTACACACCTTTTGGGATATCGAAGACCGTCAAGCGAGCGAGCTCATGACGGCCTTCATCAACAAGCGAAGCGAGGGGATGTCGTCTGTGCGTGCGCTAGCGGAAGCAAGACGCGCGCGCATGCAGTTGGATGGCGCTTCCAATTTCCACTGGGCGTCCTATGGCATCCTGATCGACTCGGGGGAGCTCGTGCAAGCCGTGAATGGGGTCAGTGCGACGGGCCGGTAAGCTCGATGATCCGATTGGCACGTGCGCGGATGACGTCGTTGTCCGTCTTCGACAGAACTTCATTCGCGAGCGTCGCTGCCTCGTTGACGCGGCCAGCGTCGACTAGAACGGACGCCAAGTTGATGGTGGCGGTTTCGTCGCGCGGGTTGCGTTCTCGCGCGTCGCGGAGCCGATCTTCCGCTTGGGCCAGATTGCCTTGGCAGTAGTAAACGAGGCCTTCCAACACCAACAGCGACTGATCGTTCGGGAATCGATTGCGCGCATCCCGCACGAAGTCCGAAGCGCTCCCCACCTGGCCGACGGCCAAGTATCCACCAATTAGTTGAGCCGCAAGCGCAGGGGTTGAACGACCATCGGTGTACGCCGACGCCAGGCTGTGGAGAGCCGAGTCGACCTCGTTCGTCAGCGGCGCAAAGCCGGAGCGGAGCGTTGGTCCCTCGTTGAGCGACGCGGTCTCCGCGCCGGGAATGAGGATCAGACCACTGAGTGCGGTCTGACGTATCGCATCACCGACTGGGCCCTCGTCTGGAGACGAGCCTTTGAAGGGAGACCACACCAGGATCAATGCGATTGCCGCGGCGGCGGCGACTCCGCCTAGTAGTGCGGGCCATCGCAGCTTCCGGTTGCCCGCACGCGACGGTGAGACGGCATCCCGGCTTGCTATCTCGCGAAGGAACTCCCGATTCGCACCCTCAACGCTTTTCACACCGGCAAAGCGCTTGGGATCAGCCGACCACAGTGCGTGCC
>JAICFA010000159.1 GCA_025923935.1 Candidatus Krumholzibacteriia bacterium | reverse complement strand
ATTGATCACCGCATCAGGAAGCCTCGGACTGCTATTTCCGCCGAGCCTGCCGCTCATCATTTATGGCTACGTGGCGGAGGTCGAAGTCGACAAGCTGTTCCTGGCGGGAATCCTGCCGGGAATCCTGCTCTTGCTTTCGCAGGCGGCTTACGGCGCGTACCGCGGTCAAAAAGACGGCGTACGCCGCGACTCGTTCTCGTTCGCGCGGATGCGTAGTGCGCTGCGTGCGGCTACGTGGGAGCTCCCGCTGCCGGTCATCGTACTCGGCGGAATTTATGGCGGGGTCATCACCGTGACCGAGGCAGCCGCCATTACCGCACTGTACGCACTCGTGGTCGAGGTCTTTATCTATCGCGACGTCTCGCTGGCGCGCGTGCCGGCTATCATGGCG
The DNA here is from genome assembly GCA_025923935.1 of Candidatus Krumholzibacteriia bacterium. Classification (GTDB taxonomy): domain Bacteria; phylum Krumholzibacteriota; class Krumholzibacteriia; order WVZY01; family JAKEHA01; genus JAKEHA01. The sequence goes on along the minus strand of JAICFA010000159.1, from coordinate 6,525 downwards.
GAAAGTGCGACCCTGGTGGGCGGCATCCTGGTCATCATCATGTGCTCGTTCGGTTTCGTGAATTATCTGATCGATGCCGAAGTGCCCATGTCGATTCTCGACTGGATGCAGCGATACATCAGCGACAAGTACACGTTCCTGCTAATTCTGAACCTGTTTTTGCTCGTAGTGGGCTGCTTGATGGACATCTTTTCGGCGTTGATCGTGGTAGTGCCGTTGATCACGCCGGTCGCGGCCGGTTTTGGGGTCGACCCGGTGCACCTGGGGATCGTGTTCTTGACCAACCTCGAAATCGGCTATCTCACACCACCGGTCGGACTCAACCTGTTCATCTCCTCCTATCGGTTCCGGGAGCCGGTAATCAAACTCTACAGCGCCAGTGTCCCCTTCTTGTTGCTAATGCTGGTGGCACTCGTCGTGATCACATACTGGCCCGCACTAAGTCTTGCGCTCGTTCAGGCGCTTGCTCGTTAACGGCTCAGATTATTTGGGCCATAGCGTGTGCTTGTAGACCAGCGCGCCCAGAGACGCACCGGTGATCGGGGCGACCCAATAGAGCCACATATTTTGAGTTCCGCCTCCCATCAGCGCTGGGCCAAAGTGACGGGCGGGATTCATCGCGGCACCGGTGACGGGGCCGCCGGCCATGATGTCGAGTGCTACGGTGAGCCCGATGAACAGGCCACCCACCTTGTGAGCCCGATCATCGATCGCGGTCCCGAAGACCACGAACGCGAGGAAAAAGGTCATCACGACTTCCATGACGAAGGCCTGGCCGATGGTGACTCCGTCGCCGAGTGCAGGAGTTCCCATGTTGACAGCATCGAGCCAGGATGCGGGCATCGCCATCTTCAGCAAGAATGCGGCGAAGGTCGCACCCAGACACTGCGCCACGATATAGGACAGCGCCGTCCCGCCGCGAATCTTTCCCGACGCGAGTGCGCCCACCGTCACCGCCGGATTCAAATGCCCGCCGCTCGTCGCCGCGGTTGCACTCACCATCACCGCGATGGCCAGGCCGTGCGCCAGCGCGATGCCCGTTAACCCCAATGCACCGTTGGTAGCGTGGTTGGCGGCAATCGCCCCGACCCCGATGAATATCAAGGTGAACGTTCCGATGAACTCCGCGACGAGCTTGCTCATTCATTGCCTCCTGGTTAGGACAACAACTAATCGAACAAAACTTTCTCGACCTGGTCGAGCATGCGGGGAAGGTTGAATTTTTCGCGCGCGACGCGCTGCCCGGCTTCCCCCATCTCGCGCGCTGCATCGGTGTGCGCGAGAATGAAATTGATGGCGTGCGCGATCGCACCAATATCGCCCACGGGGTGCAGAATCCCGGTGACCCCGTCCTCGACGATCTCGGGAATGCTGCTGACGTTGGATGCGATGCACGGCACGGCCGCGGCCATCGCCTCCACCAGCACATAGCCGAAGCCTTCCACGCGCGACGGCAGCAAGAGCGCGTCCGAGCCGGCGATGATCTCGGGTACGTCGAAGCGGAAGCCTTGGATCAGGATCGACGCATCCAGCGCGCGCTCGCGAATCGACTTCTCCAACTCGACGCGGTCGTCGCCGTCGCCCACAAACAAAAAGCGCGTGGTGGGAAATCGCTCCAACACGTGCGGAGCGGCTTCGATGACGGCGCGCTGCTGCTTGCGCTCGTTGAGCTCGCCCACCAGCGACACCACCGGCACGTCGGCGGGGGCACCGATGAGCGCGCGCAGCTTGGCGCGCACGTCGCGGCGGCGCGACGCGAGGGCCTCGTAGGGGTCGACGTCGATGCCGTTGTAGACCACCACCGCCTTGCCTTCGGGAAACCAGGGCGCGTCGCGCACCATGGTGCGCTTGGTGGCCTCCGAGTTGACGATCACGCGGTCGACGTCGGCGGTGTAGACGATGCGGTAGTGGCGCTTGTTCTTGAGCGGGAATTCGCTGCCGCGCCGCGGCACCAAGCGTGGCTTGGCCGTCCGCGGGCGCAGCGCGCGCCCCGCACGAATGGCGGCGGCGGCCAGGCGAATCTCGCGATCCAGGTTGGGGACGACCACGTGCGGCTGGAAACGGCGAATGAGGCTGGTCAGCGTCGCCACCGCAATGGGGTCGACGTCGCCGCGCATCTCGACTTCGGTGAGGGGAATGCCGCGCGCCGGCGCCCGCGTGGCGAGCACACTGCCGGGACGCGCGACCAGACGCGCATCGTGCCCGCGCGCACGCAGGCCCGAAGCCGTGTCCAGCATCCAGCGCTCCCCCCCGCCGTAGCGGCGCAGGGACGACACGAACACGATTCGTTTGGATTGCACCAATGGCTCCGAAAAACACCGTCCCGCGCGTTGCGAAATTCATTTGATAACGCGCGATACGGAACCCGAGTCTACCGCCGCGCCGCCCGCTCGGCTAGCGCTTTTCGCCACGACCGGGAGCGATGACACGCGACCCGCCCCGGTTCACCGCGACGGGGTAAGAATACTGTTCGCGGGCACACACGTTGCAGACACCTCGGTGAACCCTTTCACCTTGCGGAGCACCATTATGCAGCGTGGGTTTAACGCACTTCTTCCCGTGGTACTCGCCCTCCTCGCCGTCCTGTCGGCGTGCTCATCCTCGTCCGATGCCGGCGATGACGGGGGCGACCAAAGTGGCTGCGTCACCGATTTTTCCTGCGCCTATGGCGAAGAGTGCAACGGTGGATGCGGCCCCCTCACACCCGCGTTGTATCCGCACATCCAGACCGCGTCGATGCAGCACCGCGGCCCGCTCGACGATGACGAAGTCATCTGGCGTGCGCAGCACAACGACTTGTTGATCGGCGGAATTCGTGCCGACCTCGCCCGCTCCGCCAATCCCAACGTGCGCCTGTTCGATTACGTGCTGACGCGCTTTCACGTGTACGACAGCGGCACGAAGACGGCCAGCAGCTGGGCGGTCGCACACGGCTACAACCCCGAGGATTTTTACCTGCACTATCGAGAGGACGTCGTCGTGCCCACATGGGAAGGCAAGCAGATCGTCACGGGATTCCCCACCGGCATGGTCCCGGGGTACAACCCCGGCGGACCCAACGCGTCCGCGCAGACGCGCTCGCAGGCGCGCGTGGTGGGCTATTACTACCCGGGCTTTCCGTCCGCACTGCAGGTCGCCAATCTGGCCCACCCGGGTTATCGCGCCTTTCTGGCCGACCTCGTCGCCGGCTTGATCGACGGCACGTGGTACTTCAACCAGCCCTTCGCGACCGGACCCATCGACGGCGTGATGATGGATGACGCCATTTGGTACCCCATTTTCGGAGAAGGGATGCTCGATCACAGCGCGGAGTACTGGCACGTGCCGGTCAACGACAGCCATCCGCTCACGACCTCGATCGAAAATCTATTTCCGTGGCTGGCGCAAGCGGAGCTGGACCGTTTCGGCGACACCAAAGATATCATGCCGAACTACGGACACGTGATGTTCTTGAACTATCCCAACCGCTGCGCAGAGAATATTCAGGGCACCACGCCGTGGATCCTGGGCGAAGTGTGGGTATCGTACACCGGAACGTCGAGCCCGACCTCGGGTGGCTCCCGCTGCATCACGTATGACAGCGATTACGCCCAGGCGGTGCGCAACATCGTTCGCGAGACGCGCAACGGCGCGCGTCGTGTGTTGGGTGCGCAGGACCGAAACTTCGGTGCAGCCGGAACCGACCGCGGCAAGATGCTCACGCTGGGGCTCTACTATCTCGTCCACAACAAGCACACTTACTACATGTATACGTCGACCAGCGACTACAACACCGGTCACATTTCCACGTGGGCGTGGAACCCCGCCGGGCAGTACGACGTCGGCCAGCCCGACGTGATCCCGAATGGAGCCGTCGACTTCGAAGGCAAGTCGAACACCAAGGAGCACTTCCTGTTCGCCAGCGGCAACGACCCGTCGAGCCCAAATCCGTCGCAGCCTCTTACCTATCGCGTGCTCGCGCGGAGATTCACGAACGCGCTCGTGTTGGTGAAGATGCTACCAGCCGGTGCCAAGGTAGACGATAGCAGCATCACCACACACCCGCTCGACGGCACCTACGGCGTGTTGCAGGCGGACGGGCTCGTCGATCCGACCCCGCTCACGCAGGCCAGCATCCGCAACAACGAAGCGTTGATCTTGATCCCGCTCGACTAGTCGGTCGCGGGTGCCGCTTTGTCGACGCGGCGCATGGCAAGGTACGTGGTATCGTCGTCGTGCTTCGCGGATCCCGTGTACTGGCGCACCGAGGTATACAGCGCGGTGCACAAGCGGTACGGCATGAGCGCGAGATTCTGCCGGACCGACTGGATGAAGCGCTCTTCTCCGTACTCTTCCTCCGCCGCGTTGCGCGCTTCGGTAGCACCGTCGGTGTAGCACACCAACACTTCGTCGGTCAGGCGAAAGCGCCCTTCCGACCACTGCGCGTCGCGCAAGATCCCTAGCACCGGACCGCCCACTTCCAGCAGACGGTACGAGCCGTCCGGCGCCATGACGATGGGGGCATTGTGCCCGGCGTTGCAGTAGCTCACTTCTCCCGTGTCGGGATCCAGCACGCCGATGAAGGCCGTGACGAAGTCTCCGGGGCGCACGGTCTCCAAGAGAATCTGGTTCGCTCGCACTGCGATCTGGCGCGCGGTGGCGGTGTACGGGGCCATGGTGCGCAAGATAGCGCGGAAGCTCGCCATCAAGAGCGACGCCGGCACCCCCTTGCCGGCCACGTCCGCGATGGCAAAGGCAATCAACCGGTTCATCGACGGGAAAAAATCGTAGTAGTCGCCGCTGACCTGGAGCGACGGAAAGTTCGCACCCGCCATGCGAAACGACCCCGTGACGAGCGACTTGCGCGGGCTGAAAAACTCTTGCACCGTGCGGGCAATGCGAAGCTCTTCCTCGATCTCGAGCTTGACCCTGCGCTCTTCGTAGAGCTGCGCGCGCTCGATCGCCACCGCGGCCTGCGCGGAGAACGCTTCCAACAATCGCAGATCGTTTTCCGAGTACGCGTCCAGACGGTCGCTCTCCAGGTTGAACAGTCCCACCACCACACCGCGCAAGAGCATCGGTGCTACCAACTCCGAGCGCGTGCGAGAGCGAATGTTGTGATAGTTGGGGTGATTGCGCACGTCGGGCACGATGATGCCGGTCTTGGTCTTGGCCACCACACCCACCAGCCCCTCGTCCATCTTGACGTGGATGCGCTCGGTAGCACCCCGCGGGTAGCCGTTGTGCAGCACGCTTCTGATGGAATCCGTCCTGCGATCGATGAGAAAGATGGACGCGGCGTCGTAATCGACCAGCTTCTTGAGATTCTTGAGGATGCGTTCCAGAGCCTCGTCGCGCGTGAGCGACTTGGCGACGTCGGCCGTCACCTCCGCCAGGAGCGAATACTCTAGCCGGCGCCGGTTGGCTTCGGCGCGCAAGCGCGCGTTGGCCACCGCGACGGCGACGTGCTCGCCCAGCGGCACCAAAAGGCCCAGGTCGAGCTCGGCGAATGGCTCCTCGGTCTTGCGATTGACCACTTCGAGCACACCGCGCACCGTACCGCGGCGCATGAGCGGAATGGCGATCAACGACCGGACCTTGAGGCCGATTTTCTTTTCCAGCGAGAACGCGATCTCGCCGCGAGCTTTGGGATCGTTGATGACGAGCGGCTCGCGTTTTTCCCATACCCATCCCATCACACCCCCACCCATTCCGATCAAGGCACCGCGCACATCCTTGTCATCGACACCGACCGCGCGCTCGTACACGAGCTTGGTGCCGGTCTCGTCCATGACGGAAACCAACACCGCTTCGGCGCGCATGGCTGTCTTCACGGTCTTGAGCAAGCCGCCCAGAAGCTCGCCGAACTCGAGCGACGCATTCAGCGTGCGGCTCGAGGCGGCCAATAGCTCTAGGTCGCGCGACTTCTGGGGTTGTAGCTGTTTCTCGGCGCTCACGTGGTTCTCCGCGATGCAGTGTAAGCCGTCCATGGTTCCCGCATACGCGGAAAATGTCAAGGCGAGAGTAAGAAACTCGGAAGCTGCAATGAATGAAGCGCTAGCGCAACCGGTCGGCGATGGCAAAAAACGCTTGCGCCGCGGGCGAGTCCGGCTCGCTTTGCACAATAGACCGTCCCTCGTCGCCGGTCTTGCGGACCTGCGGGTCGATGGGAATCTCGCCCAAGAAGGGGACACCGAGGCGCTCGCTGATCTTGCGGCCGCCACCGTGCGCGAAGATGTCGGTGCGCTCGCCGCAGTGCGGGCAAACGAAGTAGCTCATGTTCTCAACGATGCCGAGCACGGGTGCGTTGACCGTCCGGTACATCTCGAGCCCCTTCTCGGCGTCGACAAGCGAGAGCTCGGACGGTGTAGTCACGATGATCGCACCCGTCAAGGGCACGGTCTGCACCAGCGTCAGCTGCGCATCGCCGGTGCCGGGCGGCATGTCGATCATGAGGTAATCGAGCTCGCCCCAGTCGACGTCTTGCAGGAATTTCTTTACGACACCCATGACGATGGGGCCGCGCCAAATCACCGGCTGGCCCTT
>JAICFA010000158.1 GCA_025923935.1 Candidatus Krumholzibacteriia bacterium | reverse complement strand
CAGGTCGCGCGAGCGGCTGCGCAAGTACGCGGCAAAGTCTTCATCCTCGGGGGCGATGGTCGCGGCGGCGCGAGCGAGCAGCGCTGAGGCGCGCACCAGCTCGTCGGCGAACGCCACCGAGTACGGTACGGCGTAGAACGCTTTGGCATCGACGGAGGTCCGCTTGAGCCGGTCGTCCAAACCCGGGTGCAATACCGATACCACCGGATACTTGGCCAGCGCGGCGCGATCCTTCTTGAGCGACGCCGCGTCGGCGCGCCGCACGGCGGTGCGAAGGTTCAGAATGTCGTCGCGCGCGGCCGGGTTGGCTTCGAGGTAAGCGTCGATCTCCGCCTTGGTGACTTTCCAGGGATAAACCGTGCCACCGGGCTGGTGGGGCTCGACCGGAAGAACCGGGCGCCGCGAATTGTCCAACATGCGCACGATCGGCCCTTTGTTCGCGTAGTACAAGGCGATCAAGTTCTGCGTCTCGGCGGGTGAACCCAGCTTCTTGTCGAGTGCGAGCAAGTCGCGGTACGACTGCAACGCTTGTGGATGGCGCATCGACTCCTGCACCGACTGAAAGATCTCACCGACCTCGATCAGAATTGCGATCGTCTCGCGCTCGCGCTCGGAAAGCTTCGACACATCCGGCTTCAAATGCACCCGCAGTGTCTTGTCCATCAACGGCTGGGTTTCGGCGAGCGGCGCGTAGCCGGCGGGAAGCTTGACCTCGGTGGCCGTCTGCGCGAAGGCCTGGGCAGCCAGCATGAGCACGATGGCGCACGCGCGGGTGGCATCCAGCGCGCGCCTACGCGCGAAGCGAAGTGGGCTGCTGTACGACAGGACCCGCGCGGGCTCGCTACTTGGGCGCTTCATTCGTTCTCCCAATGTCGATCGACCTCCGGGTATCGCTCCAGATACCGCCGGAACAGCTGTTTGATTTCGTTCAAACGCTCGGGAGTCTTGGCTTCGAAGCGCAGTACCAGCTCCGGCAAATTGGACGACGCGCGCACCAGTCCCCAACCGTCGTCGAAGACAACGCGCGCGCCGTTGATGTCGACCACGCGGTCGAAGTCGCGTTTGAGCTCCGTCGTCAAAAGATCGACGACACCGTATTTCACCTCGTCGGCACACTTCACGGCGATCGCGGGCGTCGAGAGATAGCTCGGCGTTCCTTCCATGATCTGCGACAGCGGCTCGTTGCGCGCCGCTACGTACTCGACGAAGCGCAACCCGCCGTAAATGCCGTCGTCGAAGCCGTAATAGTTTTCCACGAAGAACACGTGGCCGCTCATCTCTCCGGCCAGCACCGCCTTCTCTTCTTGCAGTTTCTTTTTTATGTGGGAGTGCCCCGTCTTCCACATGATGGGTTGTCCGCCGTGCGCGCGAATATCGTCTTCCAGCGCCTGTGTGCACTTGACGTCGAAAACGATCTTTCCGCCGGGCGCGCGCTCCAGCACCTGTCGCGCCAGCAGAATCATGTAGCGGTCGGGCCAAATCACGTTGCCCTTCTCGTCGACCACACCAAAGCGGTCGCCGTCGCCGTCGAAGGCGAGACCTAGGTCCGCGCGCTCGGCGCGTACGCGCTTGCCGAGCGCTTCGACGGTGTCGGTGCGCGCCGGGTCGGGCTCGTGGTTGGGAAAATCGGGGTCGAGGTCGGTGAACTGCTCGATCACGTGGATCCCGGCGTCGCGAAAAATGCGCGGCGCAAAGGCACCCGCAGTGCCGTTGCCGGTGTCGATGACGACCTTGAGCGGACGCGCAATCTTGACGCGCGTGCGCAGGTCGGCGGCGTAATCGTCGAAGATGGTGGTCTCGGCGTAGTCGCCGCGGCCCTCGACGAACTCTTCTGTCGCGATGATGTCGTACAACTCCTGAATTTCGGACGCGACCAGCGTGGACGAAAAGCCGGACGCCAGCTTGAGCCCGTTCCATCCCTTGGGATTGTGGCTCCCGGTGACCATGGCACCGCCCTTCACCTTGAAGCGATACTGCGACCAATACATCATGGGCGTCAGGCACATGCCTACCATGATGACGTTGCGGCCGCTGGCGCGCAGTCCCTTGACCATCCCGTCCTTGATTTCCACCGAGCCGAAGCGGCTGTCGTAACCGACCACCAAATCTTCGATGTCGCGGCGTGCGAGCATCGTTCCGAAGCCGCGGCCAATCCATTCGGCGCTGCGCGCGTTCAGCTCGTCGTCCGCGACACGCCCGCGAATGTCGTATTCGCGAAACATGGTTTTCTTGAGCGCTGGCACCAGGTCCTCCGATGCGATGTTAGTTGGATTTGGATTCGAGCGCGGTGACCGACACGCCGGCGATGGCACCGTAGGCACGCATCAAGTCGCGCTCACCCAGCGATTCGCTCGCCGTGGGCGCATACACGCGCAGGCGGATGGGATCGAGTCGCATGTCGAGCGCGTCCAAGGTTCGCCAGCGATCGATGTACGCTTCCACCCACATGTGGCCGACGAACGCGTGCTCCGCCTCGCCAAAGGCCATGCCCACCACCGGACGCGCCGGAATGCCGGCCGCGCGCAACAGTGCCACGGTGAGCAGCGAATGCTCGGTGCAATCGCCCGAGCGCGTGCGGTAAACATCCAGCGCGGACGCGTAACCGTGTTCCATTCCCTTGCCGGTGATGTATTGGTTCACCCATTGCGCGATGGCCCGCGCCAGCGGCCAGCCGTCGACGTGAGCGGCCACGCGAATGCTGTCCGCCACCGCGCGCAGCGACTTGTTGTCGGATTGAATGAAGCGGTCGGGCTTCTTGAACGCAGCCAGCTCTTCGCGTGTCGCCAGCATCTTGTTCGCGGGTTCGCGCGTGAGCTCGAGCACCACCGAGCGCTCGTCGCGCGCGGTTTCCTTTTGATTGGGCCCATCCATGGGTGCCCCGGGCGGTGCCCCGGGGAATGTCAGACCGAGTGCCACGCGCTCGACGTGCGCGACCGGCCGGGGAAAGTTGTCGCAACGGATCATCGACTGGCGAATGATGTCGAAATCCGGCTCGATCTCGATGTTCGCCATTTCTTCCTGTGTCACACGCGCCACTTCGATATCGATACCGAGCTGGCGCACGATGGTGCGCGTCGGCTCGCCGTGCTCGTCGTACCACGTGGTCGACGACGGCGTGTCGGCCGCTTCGTCGAACTCGTCGATCGCGGTGGTGCGCATGCCGCCGACATTTTTCACTTCGCCGCGCACCAGGCGCGACTTGCGAAACCGTCCTTCGGATACGTCGAACAGCACCACTGTGGTCTCCGGCGACTCGCGCGTGAGCCAGGACTTCACCCGCTCGCCGGCGAGTGCTTCCGAGGTCGCCTCTTTTTTCCACTTCAAAGCCTTGCGCGACGTCACCCCGGCCACGCTCGATTCGTAGCGCACCGAATCGCCGTCCATCTCGGCGGTGGCAGTGAAATTAGAAATCGAGCTCTCGATGCGCGCGCGCTGAAATGCGCCCGTTTCGCTGGAGATCTCTTCGGTGAAGAGGTTCATCGAGATGGGCGTACCCAGCCGGTTGAAGCGGATGTTCATGTGGGCCTGGTAAGACACCGCTTCGTCGCTGCGCTGGTAACGTTCGGTGGCGGTCCCCACCACCGAGCCGCCGATGCGCACGACGAACCATTGCTCCTCGACCTCGGGTGGGGCGCCCTGCGCCGCGACCGCGACCACCACGAAAATCCCGGCCAGAAAAAGACTGAATGCGCGTGGCATAATCCTGCGACTTTAGCAGAACCGACTTCCGCCACAAACGACAAAGGCCCGGGCCATTTCGGCCCGGGCCCTCTCGCGATTCCCTCGCAGTGCGAGGTTACTGGATGTCGACTTTGCGCCCGACTTTTTCGGGAGTTTTCGGGAGCGTGATGGTCAGGATGCCGTCCTGCATCTTGGCCGTCACCCGGTCGCGGTCGATCTGCTCGCCGATCGTGAACGTCCGCTCGAAGCGGGTCGCGCGGAATTCGCTGCGGAGCACGCCCTTTTGGTTCTCGGACTGCTCGGTGACTCCGCCCTTCACGACCAGCGTGTCGCCCTCGATGTTGACCTCGACCTGCTCGCGGGACAACCCGGGCATCTCGAGGGTGAACACGTAGGCGTTCTCGACCTCGGCGACGTTGGTCCGCGGAAGGCGAACCGCCGTCCAGCCGGCGCGGTCATTACTCTCGACATCACCGAGGAACCGGTCGATCGTCGGGAGACCGAAGCCCAGACGATCGAACACCGCATCGATGGGGGAAACGGGTGCGACGAACTTGGTGACTTTCATTCTTTCTCCTCCGTTGAAAAGGGTTTTGCGTATTCGCGGAGGCAATTGCAGTGTGCGTGCCAGAACGCGTGATTAGCATAAGTGGTTTAGCAGAAATGGGTTAATCCACTGCGGTGGAACCGAGACGAGGCCACCGATGGGGTCGCTGCCAAAAGCAGCTGTCAGCGTGGCAGAGGGATCGGAAAGCCTGGCCGGATTAGACTGAAAGCGACTCTTCCTCCGCAGCCGGGACCCGCAGGCGCGGCTCAACCAGGCGCGAGCTCGCGACCAGATTGCCGACGGCCGCCACGGCGCCAACCGCGAACAGTGCGCGGTAACCCACCGTCGCAACCACCAATCCGCCCAGGATCGGACTCAGCATGAAGGGGAAAGAGAGCGAGTTCATGAACCCGACGTAGAGCGGACGGCGATCGGGCGGGGCCGACTCGAGGAGGTAGGTTTGGTTCGCAATAAAGCGCCCGCTGCGCACGAAACCGTTGAGCAAGAAAGTCGACGCGACCAACGCAAAGATACCCGCGCCGGGAGTCAAAACGACTCCCACGCGCGACGAGAGCACCAGCATGAGAACGGGAGCCGCCACACTCATCGCGGCCGTCGCCACGAACACCACACGGTTTCCCTTTCGGTCGAGCAGCCGCCCCCACACCGCATTCGATAGCACGCCCGCACCCACCCAGATCGACACGAACACGCCGACACTCGCCTGCGGAAACCCCAACTTCGTGTACGCGTAGGTGGCGTAAAACGGAAATGCCATGGCGGAGAGCTGGTAGCCCACGCGCATCCACAGAAAGGTGCGGTAGTTCGGCATCCGCTTCAACAGTCGAAAGCCTTCACGTAGGTATTCGTGGAGCGGTTTGGGCCGCGCGACGTGTTTCGCCTCGGGCTCGTCGACGAACAGATACGCCACGACGCCGCCGGTCGAGATCACCGCGCCCACGATAATGAGAATTCCATAATTGTGCGGGAACGGTTGTCCCGTCCAACCGATGGCCTCGACACCGCGGGTGACGGCGCGGTAGACCCAAGTCTGCGCCCACATGTCGCCCGGGCTGCCGCCCAGCACGGCGGCGATGACGAGCCCCGCAACGATCCCGAGAATGCCGCCGACCACGCGGCGCCCCGCGAAGAACGCGCCGCGCTTGTTGACCGGTACCGTCTTCGACGTGATCTCGAGAAACGGGACGGCCGCCACACCGGCGGCGAGCGCGTTCATGGACAGCCCGGCGCACACGCACAGCAAGACCAGGCTGCGGTGCGCGGGATCGATCAGGAACACGCTGGCGCCCGCTCCGGCGAAGCCGAGGAAGCGAAACGCCGCCGCGGCGCTATAAATGGGGAGCACTCGTTTGCGCGACTGCGCGATGTTCGCCACGAAGACCTGAGGCAAGAACCAGCCCGCGAAGAACGCCGCGGATACAAACCCGACCAGAATGGACGAGCCGCCGAAGGTGGTGATGAAGACGGGCAGCACGGTGAACGGATCCACGAAGGCGTTGCCGAGGTTCACCAGCATTCCGTTCAGGATGCCGAGCGTTTGGTTGCGGCGCCAAGGAACCTTGCCCATGAATGCGCAACCTAACGCGGAACGCGCGCGCTAGCAAGCGCCGAGTCGGCTCGGCTATACTCGCGCGATGATTCGCGGCCTCGGCATCGATTCCATCGAGATTGCGCGCGTGCGGCGGGTGCACGCGGAGTATCCGGAGCGCTTCGTAGGCCGCATCCTTACGCCCGCCGAGCGCGAGTACGTCGCGCGCTACGCCGACCCGGTGCCGCGCATCGCGGGCCGCTTCGCGGTCAAGGAAGCCTGCATGAAAGCGCTGGGAACCGGCTGGGGCGCGGGTGTTCGCTGGCGCGACATCGAAGTGAAACGCCACCCCAGCGGCAAGCCGGTCGTCGAGCTGCACGGCCGCGCGAAGGAGATCTGCCAGCAACTCGGCGGCGAGCACATTCACTGCACCATCACGCACACCGACGACCATGCCATGGCGGTGGTCGTGATCGAATAAGCCCTGGGCCTCCGCGATTGTTCGTCTCAATGATTGGGCCTCCGCGATTGTTCCTCTCCGCTCATACCGTCGCTCGATCAACCGCAATTTCGTGTTCTCGTCGAGCGACGAAAATCGCGTCGAGGAATCAATCGCGGAGGCCTCGTGCTACACCCGCCGCACTCCGAGCCCGGGCTCGTTCGGCAGCACGAGTCTGCCGTCGTGGACGGTGACGCCGCTGAACGGATCGCTGGCCAAGAGCAAATTGCCGTCGAGGTCGGCGTAGTCGCACAGCGGACTCACGTGCGCGGCTGCGGTGATGCCCAGTGAGGTTTCAATCATGCAGCCGATCATCACCGACATCTCTTGGGCGCGCGCGGCTTCGACCAGTTGCACGGCGCGGGTGATGCCGCCACACTTCATGAGCTTGATGTTGATGCCGTGACCCTGGTCGTGGCACGACGCCACGTCGGCGGGATCGACGATGCTCTCGTCCAGAATGATGGGCAGCGGACTCACGCGCTTGAGCTGGCGGAGTCCGTCTTCGTCGCCGTGCGGCAACGGCTGCTCGCAGAACTCGACGTGGCGCCGGTACAGATCGCGCGTTTTTTCCATCGCGGTCTCCACGTCCCAGCCCTCGTTGGCGTCGACGCGCACGGTTTTCCCGGAGCGCGCGATGATGCGGTCTAACATCTCGAGGTCGCCGGGAAGGCCCACTTTCACCTTGAGTATCCGATACGGTGCGGCGTCGTCGACTTTGGCGT
>JAICFA010000157.1 GCA_025923935.1 Candidatus Krumholzibacteriia bacterium | reverse complement strand
GATGTCTACATCGACGCCGTCACCTGGCGCGCGACCACCACTCCGAACGCGTCCAGCGAAGGCGATGCCGTTGTCTTGGCGCGCGAGGGAGATCGCCGGCCGATGGAGCCGTCGCCGCAGGCGGGCCTCGAGACCTCTCTCGAGCAGAACTACCCCAATCCGTTCAATCCGCGCACGACCATCTCGTTTGCGCTGGCCGAAGAAGCCGACGTCACGCTGGATGTGTTCGACGCGACCGGACGGTTGGTGGCGAACCTGCTCGACGAGTCGCGAGGAGTTGGACGGCACCACGTCGATTTCGACGCCGCGCGTTTGAGCTCGGGCGTGTATTTCTACCGGCTCCGCGCGGGTGATTTCGTGCAGCAACGGAAGATGCTGCTATTGAAGTAGCCGAAGCGTAAGCGTTCGTCCGGGAAGGCCGGTCACCGCTGCTAACAACGGCCGCGGTGGCCGGCCTTCTGCTTAGACATGGTAGGATGCCCCCATGAATACGCGCATGATCGTTCGCGTGGCCGCGTGGGTTGCACTGCTTGGCGCGCTGGCGGCTTGCGAACGCCGCGCTCCCGACGCCGTTAACGCGCCGTGGCGTGAAGTTCCACTCCGAATCAACACCGGCGACGGTATCGACATTCTCCTGATCTACGACATGGAGGGCGTTTCCGGCCTGGATGAGTGGCGGATGTTCGACGCGAGCTTTCCCGAGTACGAACGCGGGCGCGAGCTCTTGACCGCCGACGTCAACGCCGCCGTGGACGGACTTCTTGCCGGCGGTGCGGCGCGCGTGGATGTCGTCGACTTTCACGGCAGCGGTAACGATGAGCCGGATGTGCTGATCAGGCAGATGGACGCGCGCGCCACACACGTCCAGCGCGGCCAGCACTTCTGGGAATTTGATCTTGTCGAATCGGGAGTCTACGACGCAATCGCGATCGTCGGTATGCACTGCAAACCGGGAACCCGAGGTTTCGCGCCGCACACGTGCGGCTACGCGATCGAGATCACGGTGAACGGCCAGTCGATCACGGAAGCCGAATGGCTGGCGCTGCTGTGGGGCGAGGTCGGCGTGCCGTTGATCCTCGTTTCCGGCGACGACCGGCTGGCCCACGATTTGGCGACGCTTCCATGGATCGAGTACGTCATGGTGAAGACGGCGACGAGCGCGTCGACAGTGACGCTTCGTTCGCTCGAGGACGCGCACGCAGATCTGCGGGCGGCGGCTTCGCGCGCGATAAAGAATCTGGCACGCGCCCGGGCCATTGCGGCGCGCGCACCGATCGAGATGGGCGTGCGCGCGTACCCGCCCGTGAGTCTCGACGTCCTGGACGGTGTCCCGGGAGTCGCCTTTCGTGACGGCGCCGTGTTCTTCCAGGCGGAGTCGATGGTGGCGGCCGGCCCCGACCTCAATGCGATCCTCGACGTTGCGGGCGCGAGCCTCGCGCCGATCGCGTATGAGAAGCTCGACTCGTTGATGGGACTCGAACCGTCGTTGCGACTCTTTTATACCAAGGTCTCGGAGCGCTGGCTCGACTACCAGTCGGGGACGTGGACGCCCGACACGACTTCTTCGACGCCCGAGGACCGGGCCTACTATGGCGCCGAGTGAGAGTGCGCCGTGGTTCTTTACTTCAAGCGGAGCTTGAGGATGGCAGGCTCGTTGAGCTGATCGGTTAGCAGCGATCCGTCCTTCTGGACCTTGTTGAACTGCGCGTTGGCAACGTAGAAAAAGTCGTCGCCGACGATGACGCCGGTGGTGGGGATGTCGAAGAGGGGATGATTGGTTTCCAAGATCTCGGTGCTGACCACTCGGGTGGCGTTCTTGTCCAAACGGTGACGGCGAACGCTCGTCATGTGCACCGCAATCAAACTTCCGCGATAGTAGTAGAGCCCGTCGACCGCACCCAGTGAATCGCCGGGGCTCGCTTGCAGCACGCGCGAAGTCCCCGTCTTGCGATCGACCGCGTAGATGCCATCCGCTCCCGCGACAAATAGCGTCGATTCACTGGGCGTCATCGCAATGCCGTTGGGGTCGCGCAATCCCTCGACACGCGCGAACACCTCGAGCTCCTGAGTCTTGTCGGCGATCCGATAGATCGCCGCGTCGTCGAACATGTGCGTGACGTAGGCGTCGTTGCCGCGCGTCAGGACGAGGTCGTTGAACGCGTGGACTTCGCCCGGATTCTCGAGCGTCCACTTACGAATCAATTTCCCCGTGTCCAAATTGAACGCGAACACGCCCGACGCACGCGTGTCGCTCGCCTCGTGGCCTTCAAGACTTTCGCCGTCGAAGCTGCACGCCCACAGGACACGTCGCGTGGGGTGAATCTTGATGCCGATCACCATCCATAGACCGTCTTGCCGCGGCGCGATGAAGTCGGTCTCGTTGCCGCTCGCATCGACGCGCACAATTTTCCCTTTGCGCGTGCTGCCGACGTAGAACGACCTGTCTTTGGGGTCGTAGGCGACGCTCTCGGGGAGGAAATCTTTCTCGTCGAGGAAGAACGCGACGGTGCTCTGGTGGGCCGGTTCGGGCATCGTGACCGAATCGCGTAATACCGGCTCTTGCGCGTTGGCCAATGTTGCGCACGCGACCAATAGCGTAGCCAAAGTGATCGTTCGTAAGTGCAGCGTCATGCAGTTGAGAGGATAGCGCACAAGTTCGCTCCCGTCATCCGGACAGCAGAAGTTGGGTGAAAGTTACCTTCCCTGGGAAAGTAATCACTTCCTTCACAAGCTTGCATCAACGCTCCGTCACCAACTCAACCAGGCGCCGTCCCACGGCCGAGATCCGATCACCCGAACCGCTGTGCGCGTTCGAGCACAGAATGAACATGTCGCCCGGACCTTGGTTGTACAAACACATGAATCCCCGGTCGTCGCCGCCCATGAAGACGCCGTTGAGCCAGTATTTCTTGGCCGCCTGCGGCGATAGCGTCTGGTTGCTGCGAATCGCTTGGTTCCAGCGGTAGAGATCCATGGGCGTCGACTGCATCCCGCCGCTTCCCATCACCAGCCATGACGTCCGTCCCCAATACTTCGGAATGTTGAGCTGGCCTACCGACTGGCCTTCGTAGCCCACCGCGAACTGGTCGTCGGAGAATTTCTCTGCGTCTTCATGGTTGCCGGTGCGCGTCATCCCCGCGGGCACGAAGAAATTCTGACGGACGAAGTCGCCGTACGACTGCTTCGAGACGATTTCCACCAGTGCTGCAAGTAGCACCCAGGCCGAATGCGAATGCGCTTCTCCCTGCCCGGGCGGGAACAAGAGTGAGGCACCCAGAATCCGTTTCACCGCGGTGTCGCGGTCGATCCAGGTCAAGTCCGGGTCCGCATCGACGCCTGCGACGTGATGGAAATCGGGAAGGCCCGAGCCGCGATTCATTAGATGATCGATCGTCATCGTCTGTTTGTCGGCCGGTACATTGTCGAAGAATTTCGTAATTGGATCGCCCGTCTTGAGCTTGCCTTGCTCCTCCAGCTTCAAAATAGCGCCCCGCGTGAAGTCGATGGGTGTGGAGCCGATGGCGAAGATGGTTTCTTTTCCGTTGGCGATCTTCTTCTCGCGGTTTGCCAGCCCATAGCCCTGATGCAGCACAATCTTGCCGGCGCGCGCGACCAGCACCGTGCCGGTGAACCCGCGTGCAGCCTCTTCCTCCAGACGCTGTGACAGATTCTCCCAGGTGATGGGCGCCACCTCGGGTCCCTTGGGGCGTTCACCCTTCGCTTGCAGATCCAACGCGACGATCTGGTTTGGCGGCGCGGTGTCGATGCGCATCATGACCGCACTCTCACTGCCCTCCATCATGAACTTGATGAGCAGCCCGTCGTTTCCGACCGGATCCACCAGCACACCGCCGAATCCCGCGCACGCGTTGCGAATCTCTTCGAGATGCTTCACCAGCGCTTGCTCCGACTCGAACGACGCGCGGTACGACGGAGCGAGATGCGTTTCGATGAACTGCTTGATCGACGCTTCGCCCTTGCTCTCGATCAGACCTTCCACCGCGCGGCCGCGCAGCTGACGCGGTGGCGGACCGGATTTCTCTTGGGCGTAGACGGGAAATGCACTGAATACGACGAATGCAGCCACTAGCGCTTTGGACACAACATTTCCTCCGGATCGAGAGGTCGCGCGGCTCGTCACCAACGGGCCGTGACAGCATTTACGCCGTAACGGGGAAAAGGTGTCCGAGCATTTTGAAGGGGCCTGCCTTGACGTGCATAACGACGAGGGTGTACGCTTGGGGCCTCACTCGAATCCCCTACGCACGGAGCAGCTAGCGCCTCTTTGATATCGCTGTAACTTACCAGCCTAACGCATCTAACGATTGCACCCCGGTGGGTGAATTTGTCCCATCGTCGCCTGGAGGTTGGTCATGCTGCTCCGCCGCGCGCTTGTGCTTGCCGCGTGCTGGTTTGTACTCCAGTCCGTGCCCTCACACGCAATCGACTGGCAAATAGAGACCGTCGATGATGACGGCCTAGCCGGCACTGGCGGCTCTATCGCACTCGACAGTCACGGAATTCCGCACATCGTTTATAAGGCTGACTACAGGGAGATCCGCTACGCCACGGAAGTCGCCGGAAGCTGGTCGGTACAGCCAACCGGTGCTACCGGAAACCGCGGGAGAATCGGCACTATCGTAATGCCCGGAGACGTCCCGGCGTTCACTCACGGCGGCCTTTTTTTTGTCAAAGCATCCACTCACTGGAGCAGTGAGGACATGGTCGGCGGTTTTTGGTGCAGCGCGGTGGCCTTGGCCCCGGACGGCTCGGTGTGGGGCACTTCGCAGACGCAAATATACGTCGGCTGGGTGTTCTCGGCGATTCGTCGCGGCAATACGTGGGACTATGACCAAACGCTGGCCAACACAGTTCGCGACCCCATCTGGCCATGCCAGTCGATTGTCGTCGACACGAAGGGCAACCCGCACGTGTGTTTCAATGGAACATCGGGCGAGCCGCTCGTCTACGGTCATCGTGAGAACGACGTTTGGTCGACTGAAGAATTGCCACCTGGATCATTCGCCTCGATCTGCATTGACGCGGTTGGATCGCCGCGCATCTCGTACTACGACCTCGCAAGCAAGGATCTCATGCTGGCATCGCACCAGAACGGTACGTGGGTCAGCAAACCAATCGATACTGCGGGCGACGTCGGCTCGTTCTCATGGCAGGCCGTGAATAATGGCGTGTCCTACATCGTTTACTACGACAAAACCAATGGCAATCTAAAGCTTGCCACCGTTACTAGCTCCGATCAATCGACCACGACGACGATCGACATCGACGGGGATGTAGGCGAGTGGTCGTCGATCGCGATCGACGCAAACGGACGGCTTCACGTCGCCTACCACGACATCACCAGGGGCGCGCTCAAATACGCTGTCGGTGAATCAACACTCCCAGTACACAAGGCCACCTTGGGCCAAATCAAATCGCTTTATCGCAAACAATGAGTAAATTGCCTGCACCGCGTCACGCTTCTGCATCGCTAGGAGGTGTGGTCATGCTGCTCCGCCGCGCACTGCTGCTCGCGTTCATCGCTTCATTCTTTGCTCCTCAGCTTTCACGTGCCATCGATTGGCAGATTCAGACCGTCGACCCGGATGGCGATACCGGTTACAAGCCGTCGCTGGCGTTCGATAGCGAGGGAATACTCCACGTCGTTTACATTGATCGCACCAACACGAGATACATTCACGCCCGGAAGACCGGCCCCGATCACTGGATCAAAGAAATCGTTCAGCTGGCCGACGAGCGCATGGCACCCGACGCCATCATCCTGTCGGGCGATGTTCCCGCGTTCTCGGCGAGCGGCATGTTCTACGTCAAGACCGACCAGGGTTGGCACGTCGAGGACATGAAGATGGAGGGCTTTTGGTGCAGCGCGGTGGCGTTGCGACCTGAGGGATCTGTCGAAGGAATTTCTCAAGGCTCGTGGGGATCGGGCTCCTACGTCGGATGGGTCGACGGTGCGAGGCGGGAGCAAGGTATTTGGACCTATCACACCGGAATCGTTTCCACCATTTTCTATCCGTCCGAACCGAGTCAATCACTCATCGTCGATGCCTTCGGGAAAC
This sequence comes from Candidatus Krumholzibacteriia bacterium, assembly GCA_025923935.1. Classification (GTDB taxonomy): domain Bacteria; phylum Krumholzibacteriota; class Krumholzibacteriia; order WVZY01; family JAKEHA01; genus JAKEHA01. Next base: position 974 of record JAICFA010000157.1, on the reverse strand, counting down.
CACACGCCAGCTTTACGACAACCATCGGCGAGCCGCTGCGGTATGCGTATCGGGAGTTGAGTACGTGGTACGTCGACGAGCTGCCGGCGGGACTGTGGAGCTCGATTGCCCTCGATGCGATGGGTTCGCCGCGGATCTCGTATTACGATCCCACCAACCACGACCTCATGATGGCCACCAAGTCGAACGGCGCATGGATCAGCGAGCCGCTCGACGCGATCGACGACGTCGGGCTGTACACCTCACAAGCTGGATACAACGGCCTCTCATACGTCGCCTACTACCAACAGACCGAAGGCGATCTACGCGTCGTGAGGTACGCGGCTCCCGGCCAGTTCACGATTTTCAACGTCGACATGACGGGTGACGTGGGCCAATGGCCCTCGATCGCCATCGACGCGCAGGGGCTCGTTCACGTCGCGTATTACGACGCGACCAACGGAGATTTGAAGTACGCCGTGGGCTTGTCACCGACTCCCACTCGCAACGCCACACTGGGCCAAATCAAGTCAATGTACCGGAGGTAATTATGCGAGCCGTCAATTTGGATGAAACGTTGGAACGATTCTCGGAGCATTGGAGTCCCAAGATCGTCGGCGAGCTGAACGGCCAGCTGGTCAAGCTGGTCAAGTTCAAGGGCGAGTTTGTGTGGCACCACCATGACGTCGAAGACGAGATGTTCCTGGTCGTGAAAGGCTACTTCGACATGCATCTGCGCGACGGCGTGGTGCGCATCCGCGAAGGTGAGTTCTACATTGTGCCGCGAGGTGTGGAGCACAAGCCGGTGGCGGAGGAAGAAGCGCACGTACTCTTGTTCGAGCCGGCGACGACGCTGAACACGGGAAATGTTCGCAACGAACGAACGCGAGAGACGCTGGAGCGTTTGTAGGAAGCTAGCCGCGCGTCCCGTTTCGGACGCTGTTCATGTCTCGTCGATCCTGTGCCCAGGAGGAATCCTCGGTGAAACGACACTT
>JAICFA010000156.1 GCA_025923935.1 Candidatus Krumholzibacteriia bacterium | reverse complement strand
TTGCGATCGCGTAGTTGCCGGTCAACTCGACGTCGCGCGCGTAAATGAACTCTTGTGGCACGGCGGGGACCGATCCCAACAAGGTGGGATGCAGAGGGTCGGAAATGTCGAACGTCCAGAACCAAGGGCCGAGGTTCGGATATCCGTTCTCGCCCACTGCGCACAACAGGGAGCCGTCGCGAGCGAGCCCAACCATGCTAAGACCATCGACGCGGGGCGTCGCCGTCACCACATGGCTGTAGCGAGTGTAGTCGACGCACTGTGCGCGTGATGACTCGGCGTAAACAGCCAAGACAACAAGACTGAGGAGTGCGAATACTTGCCGATTCATGGCGAGCCTCCTGTGGCGGAGGGTTTCAAAAGCAGTCGACACGCGGGCAACTGGCAGGACCCGTGGTCGGGACGAACCACAGATACATTTAAAGTATACCTCCGCGCCCACGAGCCGGTCAACGCAGCGCGGAGCCACAAAAACGCCCCGACGGTTCGTGACCGCCGGGGCGTTTCGTTCGCAGAAGCGCGTTTGCGCTCGAGCTACATCTTGGCCTTCTGAACCTGGCCCTTTTGCATCTCCATCGACGCCTGGTGCATCAAGTCCGACTGTTTCTTGCAGGCGGCGGCGTAGTCATGGAGTGCCTTGACCCCTTCAGGAGTCGTCGAGCTAGCCACCGTGATCATGCCGAGCGAGGTGCTGGCGTGATCGAACGAGGCGTCCTTACGATCGAGCGTCATGTGCGCGACGCATAACGGGCACAACTTCGCCTTTTCCTCCGCACTCATGGTGGCGATACCGGCTGCGCGCTTCTCGCACTCGGCGGCCGCCTTGTCGAACGACGGCTTCATCGCTTCGTTCGAGGTCTGGAGCACTTCGATGAACCCGGTCTTGGTGGTGGCGATATCATAGCGGAGCGTGGGCCCCAGCGCGGGCTCCACACTCCACGCGGAGCACACCGGGCAATTCATGGTCTTTTCCATCGCCTGCTGCGGTGTCAGGTCGGTGCCCGCGAACGCGGCCACCGCGATCAAGAGAGCCGCAACGGTACACAATACGCGCTTCATACAAACTCCTCCTTGGTTCGACGATTGGTTCTGCTAACGGCGGAACGAGCCTTCGATTGCCGCGTCTGTCGGCAGCTACGATCTCAGACTTACAGGTGGATGCGGAAAAATTTCACAACTTCTGACCGCGCTCGTCAAGGGGGTTGGAAAAATGGCTGTAACCCGCTCGCCGGCTTGAATTTGCCGAATCAGAATATCGCTTGCGAGGCCATTTTCAATGTGGCACACTGCGATCGAACGGTTGCTCGCTTCATTCCAACAAAAATTGCCGCCATCGAGACGATTCGTGATTCCCATCGGGAGGACTCCATGTCGCATCCGGTGACCCTCGGCAAGCAGGGTTTCTTCGCGACGCTTCGCAAAGATGCATGGTGGGTCGAGCCGGCCTTGGTCGCCGGCATTCTGACGGCGTTCGGCCTTTATTCCACCATTTCCGCGGTGCTCTTGCGCACCAAGTTCGAAGTCGGGCCGTACTTGTCGCCGTTCTACGAGCCGCTGCTCACGCCCAACTGGTGGCCGTTTTCTCCCGCCATCCTGATTCTGTGGGCGCCCCTGGGATTTCGCGCGACGTGCTACTACTATCGCGGCGCGTATTACAAAGCCTTCTTCCTGAACCCGCCTGCGTGCTCGGTGACGGGTTACACCAACAAAAATTTCCGCGGCGAAACGAAGTTTCCGTTCACCATCATGAACCTGCACCGGTTCCTCCTGATCTTCGCGCTGGCGCTGAACGTGTTCCTATGGATCGGTGCTATCAAATCGTTCCGCTACGAAGGCGAGTGGGGCATCGGCTTGGGCTCGGTGATTCTCACCGCCAACGCGTTTCTGCTCATGATGTACAGCTTCTCGTGCCATTCGTTGCGCCACATCGTCGGCGGCCGCTTGGACTGTTTCTCCTGCCATCGCACGCAAAAGGCGACGTGGGACAAGGTCTCCGGTTGGAACGAAAGTCACAAGCAATGGGCGTGGATGAGCCTGTTCTCGGTCGCCATCGCGGATATCTACATTCGCTTGGTGGCGCACGGCATCATCTCCGATCCCAACACGTGGAGCACGCCGCTACGAGTGATTCACTAACATGGCCGAATACCAGACGCACGAATACGACGTAATCGTCATCGGCGCGGGCGGCGCCGGTCTGCGCGCGGCCATCGAGTCGTCCGCCATGGGTGCCAAGACGGCATTGGTGTGCAAGTCGCTGCTCGGCAAAGCGCACACCGTGATGGCAGAAGGCGGCATGGCGGCGGCACTCGCCAACGTCGACAAGGCCGACAACTGGCAAACCCACTTCCGCGACACCGTGCTGGGCGGAAAATACATGGGCAACTGGCGCATGCAGCAGCTGCACGCGCAAGAGTCACCCGAGCGGGCGTTGGAGCTCGAGCGCTGGGGCGCGGTGTTCGACCGCACGCCCGAGGGAAAGATCAACCAGCGCGCGTTTGGCGGTCACACCTGGAAGCGCCTCGCGCACGTGGGCGATCGCACCGGCCTGGAGATGATTCGCACGCTCCAGGACAAGGGTGTGCACCAAGGCATCGACGTGTTCATGGAGTGCACCATCGTCGAGCTCTTGAAAGACAGCGGTCGCGTGGTGGGTGCATTTGGTTACTGGCGCGAGACCGGCAAGTTCGTGGTCTTCAAAGCCAAGGCGGTCGTCATGGCGACCGGCGGCATTGGCAAGATGTTTCGCGTCACGTCGAACTCGTGGGAGTACACCGCCGACGGCCACGCGCTCGCACTGCGCGCGGGGGCCGAGCTCATCGACATGGAGTTCGTGCAGTTCCATCCGACGGGAATGGTGTGGCCGCCGGGTGTGAAGGGCATCCTGGTCACAGAGGCGGTGCGCGGCGAAGGCGGCCTTTTGAAGAACTCGCAGGGTGAGCGCTTCATGGAGCGCTACGACCCCAAGCGCATGGAGCTTTCCACGCGCGATCAAGTCGCCAAGGCCATCTACACCGAAGTGAAGGAAGGGCGCGGCACGCCGCATGGCGGCGTGTGGCTCGACATCAGCCATAAGGACGCCGAGTACATCAAGAAGAAGCTTCCGTCAATGTATCACCAATTCAAGGATCTCGCCGACGTCGACATCACCACCTCACCGATGGAGATCGGGCCGACCATGCACTACATCATGGGCGGAATTCGCGTGGTGCCGGAGTCGGGTGCGGCCACCGTGCCCGGCTTGTTCGCGTGCGGCGAATGCTCGGGCGGCATGCACGGGGGCAACCGCCTGGGCGGCAATTCCCTCTCCGATCTGTTGGTGTTCGGCAAACGCGCGGGCGAGGGTGCCGCGCTGTTTGCGCGCGACAACGGCGCGCACGTCGGCTTCGATGACGCCCAGATCAAGCGTACCGAGCAGGACGTATTGCGTCCCTTCGAGTCGCGCGCGTCGCATACCCCCTACGACCTCCACTTCGAGCTGCAGGATCTGATGCAGGACAACGTCGGCATCATGCGCACCGGCGACGATTTGAAAACTGCCATCGCGGTGTTTCCCGCGTTCAACGAAAAGCTGCGCGGCGCGCGCGTCGAAGGGTCGCGCATGTTCAACCCGGGCTGGCACCTGGCGTGGGACATGGTCAACATGCTGTTGATCGCGGAAGTGGTGGCGCGCGCGGCACTGCAGCGCGAAGAATCGCGCGGCGCGCACACGCGCCTCGATTTTCCCAAGACCGACAGCGGCGGCTATTGGGAGACGGTCAACAGCTGTGCCACGTACGAGGACGGACGCGTCGGCATGGGCTTGATCCCCAAGCCCGTCATGCCGGCCGAGCTGAAGGCGCTCGTGGACGCCACCGCATGACGTTCGCACGGAATTGCACGGAAAGGATCATTCGCGCATGAGCCGCATGCAGACGGGACAGAAGGTCACCTTCCGCATTCTGCGGGGCGAAGGCGATTCGCTCAAGGAAGTCGACTATCATGTCGAGGCGGAGACCGGCTGGGTGGTGCTCGACGCGGTCCTGAATATCCAGGCGACGCAAGCGCCCGACCTATCCGTGCGCTGGAACTGCAAAGCGGCCAAGTGCGGCTCGTGCAGCGCGGAAGTGAACGGCAAACCGCGTCTGATGTGCAAGACGCGCCTCGACGACATCGACACGTCGCAGCCCGTCGTCGTTCATCCCATCAAGAGCTTTCCGCACGTCAAAGACCTGGTCGCCGACGTGAAGTGGAACTACGAGGTCAATAAGCGCATCACCCCGTTCACTCCGGCGAAAGACGCCGACTTTACCTACTATCAAGAAGACGTCGACCGCGTGCAAGAGTTCCGCAAGTGCATCGAGTGCTTCTTGTGCCAGAACGTGTGCCACATTCTGCGCAACCACGAAGCCCACTCGCGTTTCGCCGGGCCGCGCTTTTTCGTGCGCGTGGCGGGCCTCGAGATGCACCCCATGGACACCGCCGACCGCACCCAGTTCCTCGACCAGGAAGCGGGTGTGTTCCTGTGCAACATCACCAAGTGCTGCACGCACGTGTGTCCCGAGGACATCCACATCACCGACAACGCCATCATTCCGCTGAAAGAGCGCGTCATCGATCGCAAGTACGATCCGTTGCAGTGGCTCGTGCGCAAGGTGACGGGGAAGAAGTAGCGCGTTGCCCCGGCTGCGCCCAGCGTCCGACCTCCAGCTACGCGCGCTCCTCGTTCTCATCACCGTCGCCGTCCGCCTGCCGTACTGGCGCACGTTCGATCTCGTCACCTTCGACGGCGCGTTTTACGTCAATCAAGCCAAAGCCCTGCTGAACTTCCATCTCGGCGGCGGCGTGTTCTCGATCGGCTACCCGCTCTTGATTGCGCCCGTGATACTGATCGTGCGCGACGGCGTGTTGGCGGCGCGACTGGTGGCGTTTCTCGCCGCCGTCGGCTCCGTGCTGCTGATGTACTCGCTGTGCAAGCGCTACATGAGCCGCGGGTTGGCGTTCGTGGGCGCAACCGCGTTGTCGGTTGCACCGCTGTTCATCTTGGTTTCGCTGCTCTCGAACGCCGAGGCCGTCGTGGTGTTTTGGCTCATGCTCGGTGTGGTGCTGTACGCGAAGTGGCGCGCGTCGCGCTCGGGGCTGGCGCTGGGCATGGCCGCTGCGACGCGGCCGGAGGCCCTCGCGGTCGCCGCCGGCTTGGCGCTTGGCCGGCTGCGCGCACCCCGCGGCTTGGCGACGTTTGTGCTCGCGTGTGCCGCCGTGTACGCCCTCAACGTCGCCGCCGTCTCGATCGTCCGCGGCTCCTTCACGCCGCTCTCGCGTTCCGAAGCGTATCGTTCGCCCGACATCGCATGGCAGTCGTTGGAGCGACGGCTCGACGATGCCGGCGACAACGCGGTCGCGAAAACCGGCACGGCACAGCACGATAGCAGCTACGCCACGCGTTTGCCGCGCGCGCTCATCGGTCTCGGCCGCCAGCTGCTTCCGCTGATTCCATTTCTGGCGTTGATCGGGATGGTGCGCAGGCCGAATTTCGTGCTGGCGATGTTGGCGCCGCTCGCGCTTTTGCCGTTGTTCACGCTGGAAAGGGACCAAAGCCGCTGGGCGCTGCTCGCGCCTTACCTGCCGCCGTTGATCTTTTTCGCGATGGCGGCCGTGGACGCCGTGCGCCGAACGCGCACGCGCGTCATCCTTATCTGGGCCGTGGTGGTTTCGATGGTGCTGTGCTTCTGGATCAACCGATCGTTGTTGGAGCCCGCTGCCGAGGGCGATTTTGTGAGCACGCGCGATGCGGCGCGCCGTTTTGCACCCAACGTTCGTCCCGACGACCTCATTGCCGACCGCAAGCCGTACTTCGCGTTGTACTCCGGCGGTCGCTATGTCGAGATTCCGGCCGCGAGCTACGACCAGACGATGTCATCTCTCGCCCAATCGGATGTGCGCTATCTCTCGCTCCATCCCAAGACCGTGATCTTGCGCCCCGCGCTGCTTCCGCTCGTGTACGACGCGGCCGCCGTTCGTGGCGAGCTACGGTATCGCCAAGTGCTGGTAGAGGACACGGGCGAAATGGTGCTCGAGCGCGCGCGCGCCGATGACCCGTTGACACGGGAGACCATCACGCGCACCGAGGCCGTGGAATTCGCGCCCGCGTGGTCGCCGGACGGCACGCGTCTCGCGTTTCGACGCTCGACGTCGGCAGGGGAGTCGAGCATTTGCATCGTCGATGCGTCGGGAGACAACGCGCGCGAACTCGTAAAGACCAGTCTCGAGCGCGACGCGCTGTCATGGTCGCCCGATGGGACGCGCATTGCGTACGCCGCCAAGAGCGGCGAGCAGCTCGACCTGTTTGCGGTGGACGTCGCCTATGCGCGCGTCACCACGCTGTTTTCATCGCCCGAGTTCGAGTGGAGCCCGGCGTGGGTGCGTACCACCGGCGCCTTGGTGTTTTGCGGTGACCCCGACCACCTTCCCGCGGTGTGGATCCAGGAAAAGAACCGCGTGCCGGTAAAACTTTCGGGGTCGGCGCCGGCCGACCTTGCGAGTGCGTCGCCGTCGGGATCGCGCGTGTCATGGGTCGATGTCGAGGGCCGCTTGATCGTACTGGACGTGGCGACACGCCGCTCGACGCGCATCGACGAGCCGCGACAAATCGTGTCGGTGGCGTCGTGGGGCGCGGACGAGCGCTACGTCGTCGTGGAAGCCTACGACTGGGGCTCGTCGAACCTATACGTGATCGATGTCGACACTGGACGCGCGCTGATGCTGACGCACGACTTGGCCGGCGAAGGCATGCCCAGCTGGAATCCGCGCGCCGAGAGCATTGCGTGCATGCTCGACCGCGACGGATCGGTCGAGCTCGCGATCTTGAGCAATCTCGGAGAGTATCTCACGCGGTTGCGCGCGGACTCCGGCGTGCGCGTATTCGATCGCCCGCAAGAAACGCGCGTCGCGCCGCGCGAAGCCCTGCGTCGAGTGCGCGCCGCATCCCGCTCATGAAACGCGCGCCCCGCAGCTCGGCGAGCGCTCGTCCGCGCGCCCGCTCCGGCCTCGCTCGCACCGCGGCGTGGGAGCACTTCATAACCAACGACCGCGCGCGTCGCG
>JAICFA010000155.1 GCA_025923935.1 Candidatus Krumholzibacteriia bacterium | reverse complement strand
TATGTCCGGACGAGATAACCGCTGAAAGCATCTAAGCGGGAAACTCACTCCAATACTAGATCTCCCAGGCGCAAGCCTCTAAAGGCCCCTTGTAGATTACGAGGTTGATAGGCCACAGGTGTAAGCGTAGCAATGCGTTCAGCCGAGTGGTACTAATTGGCCGTGCGGCTTTTCTCATTAATCATTCTAGGTAAGCCACTGTCTCTCTTGCCCTACAGATTCGTCTAAGCTGGATAAGCCGTTTCGGTTTATCCTGCCCGGGCCGGTCGCAAAGCCGGCCCGGTTTTTTTTGTGAACAAGCCGTCCATCGAAGCCCAGCTCGTCTCGCGCCTGGTCGGTGACACGATTCGTTACGCCCCGGCGGTTCTCGTGCCGGCTTTGGTGAGCGTTGCGAGTGTCGCGGTTTTCACTCGCCTTCTCGCGCCCGCGGCTTACGGTTTCTATTCCATCGCGCTCGCCATCGTGTCGATCGTGGCCGTGGTCGGCGCGGTGTGGATCGAACAAGCTGTCCTTCGCTATCTCCCTGAATACGACGCGGCGCAGCGCTCCGACGAACTGGTGGGTTTCGCGCTCGGCGCAACTCTCGCGACGTGCGCGGCCGTAATTGTCGCCATCGGAGTTGCAGCCGCCACGGTCTCAGTCGAAGGACTGGCGCGCCTCATGTTTCCGGTGGGTGCGCTGCTCGTGGGCGAGATCGGTGCGATCACCATGGGTGCGGTTCTGCAGGCGCGATTGCGCGCTCCCAGTGTTTCCACATTTCGCGTGTGCGGTGCGGTGCTGCGCTTTGCGCTCGCGTTGGGATTCGTGCTGTGGATCGCACGCGACGCGCGCTGGCTCTTGATCGGCGCGGCCATAGGTCGCGGAATCGTGACGCTGACGATGTTCATCGTGGTCGCGCGCGATCGCGGCCGCTGGGTGAAACCGAGGCTCGACGTCGGTGTGCTGACTCACTTCGCCGCGTACGGCGTGCCGATGGTGGGGTGGGCGCTCGCGGGCCAACTGCTCGCGGTTTCCGACCGCTTCATCATCGGGACGTTCCACGGACCCGGGCCGGTCGGGACGTACTCCGCGAACTACAACCTCGTCAGCATGGGCTTCGGATTGTTGAGCACGCCGCTTTTGATGGCCGCTCACCCGCTGATTGTATCCGCTTGGAAGCACGGCGAGCGCGCGCGCATTAGCGAGATGATCGAGAGTTTCTCGCGCTTGTACGTGGTGGTGCTGACACCGCTGGTTATCGTGCTCGCGGTCTGCCATCGTGACGTTGCCGGCATTGTACTCGCAGAAGGTTACCGCGGTGGAAGCTTCGTCATTCCAGTGCTCGTGCTGGGAAGTTTCGCCTGGGGTTTCGCGATGTACGGTCACAAGCCTCTCGAGCTGACCGAGCGGACAGCGCTGATGTTCCAGCTCGCCGGTGTCACTGCAATTGTTAACATTGCACTGAACCTGATGCTGATTCCTCGCTTCGGATATCCCGCCGCCGCGTTTACGACGCTCGCGAGCTATCTCGTCTATCCCGTGCTGGTCCACCGCGCGGCGCCGGAGGGAATGCCGTGGCGCATCCCGTGGGCCACGATCGCGCGAGCAGGGGTGGCAGGCCTCGTCGCGGGCGGCTTGGCGCTCGCGACGCGCCGGGTGTTGGGCGGTGCTCCTCCCATCGTGGTTGTGTGCACGGCGACATTGGTGGTGACCGCCGCGTACGCCGCGCTCCTGCTCGCGTGGCGCCGGCTCGTGCGCCCGGGAGCACCATGAAGCCGATGGTATCCGTGGTGATACCCGTTTACGGCGGAGCGCGCTTTGTCGCCGACGCGATCGCCAGCGTGCTGTCGCAGAGCGGCGACGACGTCGAGGTGATCGCCGTCGACGACGCGTCGCCGGACCAATCCGCCGCGGTCGTCACGTCGATCGGAGACGAACGCGTCCGTCTGATCCGGCACGAGCGTAATCGCGGCATTGCCGCCACACGCAACACCGGGCTTTCCGCCGCGCGCGGCAATTTGGTCGCGTTCCTCGACCAAGACGACCTGTGGCTTCCCGGCCGTTTGCAGACCCAGTGCGCAGTGCTGGATCGCTGCGCCGCCGACGGGGTTGGATTGGTCTTCGGCGGGGTGAAACGGCGGGAAGCAAACAGCCGAGAAACGTTGATAACGAAGCGAGTGCCCGAGCGCGTGCACGAGCTCGACACGCGCGCGTTGCTGTCGCGGCTTCTCGCCGACAACTTCGTGGTCTTGGGTTCGGCGCTGGTGCGGCGTAGCGTGCTGGAGTCGGCGGGCGGATTCGATGAGAGCATCCGCGGCGGCGCGGATGACTTCGACATGGTGTTGCGACTGGCCGAGCACTGCCGCTTCGCATACTTACCGCAGGCGCTGCTCGTGCACCGCTTGCACGGGGAGAATTACACCGACTCGCGCCGCATGACCGATGAGTCGCTGGCGGTGATCGAGCGCGTGCAGCAGCGCCATCCGGAGCTGGCGCGCGCGGCCGAAATTGGCCGCGCCCGCGCGCTCTATCGTCGCGCGGCCGACTTGCACCTCGCGGGTGACCGCCGGGCGGCGTCGCGCGACTACTACCGCGTGCTGTCCTGTCGGGCGTTCGTGCTGCGGGCGTGCGCCGGTTTGGTGCTGTGCGCCGCGGGGCCCGTCGGCAACGCCATTGGGGCCGCCTGGATACGCAAACGGCGGGGCATTGAAGTGCTTTAACATGTTGTGATTCAATAGGTTGGAAAATCTAGGGGGTGCCGGCGTGCGCCGCGCAAAACTTACAACCGGGCCTTGACATGGGCGCGCCGCGTACGCTAATCTCCGTCGCACTTACGTCGCTCCGGCGGCGTTACCAAGATACAGAGTTTTCGGTGGCCATAGCGTGAGGGTCACACCCGTTCCCATTCCGAACACGGAAGTTAAGCCTCACAGCGCCGATGGTACTGCCGGGGCGACCCGGTGGGAGAGTAGGACGCCGCCGATTTTATCGAGCCTGCCGGTATCAACCGGCAGGCTCGCTTTTTTTTGTGGCTGGATCCTGCCTCGCTAGCCCCTATCTTGGCGGGCGCGCGCGGCTTGCGGCGTTTGCCTTGCGAATGTCATACTTAATCAAACCCCACGTCGCGCATGACACACACGCCCGATCCTTCCTGCGCCGACGCTTCGGCCGTCGCGCGCATTCTGCCGACGGTCTACGAGGCCCTGCGGGAGCTTGCCCATCGCCGCCTCCTTTCCGAGCGCAAAGGGCACACGCTCCAGACCACTGAGCTCGTGCACGAAGCGTATTTGCGCCTGCAAACCGCCGGCACGGCACCATGGAACAGCGACGCCCACTTCTACTGCGCGGCCGCGGAAGCGATGCGGCGTATTTTGATCGAACGGGCGCGCCGGCGGAAACGGTTGCGCCACGGCGGCGGTTTGGTTCGCCTCAACATCGACGAGCACGACATCGCCCTCGACGCTGCCAGCGACGACATCCTCGCCATCAGCGACGCGCTCGACGAACTCGAGCAGCACGATCGCCGCGTGGCCGACGTCGTGCGATTGCGCTTTTTCGTGGGCTTCACGGTGGAAGAAACGGCGGAGAAGCTCGGAGTGTCGCCCGCCACGGTGAAACTCGACTGGTCGTTTGCGCGCGCCTGGCTGCAGCGCGCCATCGCGGAAGGACGTAAGACCCGTGGCGATGGATAGCGAACGTTTCCGGCGCGTGCAGGAAATTTTCCACGCCGCCCTCGACGCACCCAAGCGCGATCGCGAGCGCTTCGTGTTCGAAGCATGCCGCGACGACTGGTCGCTGTTCCAAGAAGTGATGTCGCTCATCGAGCACCACGCCACCGACGCGTGGACACCGGGCGAGCACCCCGATCTGGCGGGGCGTCCGGCGCGCTTGACGGTGGCACCCGAGTCGGCGCGCACCCTCTCCAACGGCAGCGAGCGCTACGAGCTCATCGACGTGCTCGGCGAGGGCGGCATGGGCATCGTCTACTTGGCCGAGCAGACCCACCCCATTCGGCGCCGCGTTGCCCTCAAGGTGATCAAGCTCGGTGTGGATTCCAAGCGCGCGACGGCGCGCTTCGAGTCGGAGCGGCAAGCGCTCGCACTGATGGACCATCCCAACATCGCGCGCGTGTTCGAAGCGGGAGCCACCCAGGACGGCCGGCTCTACTTTGCCATGGAGCACGTGTCGGGCAAGCCCATCAGCGATTTTTGCGACGCCGCCAAGCTGCCGGTGCGCGAGCGCGTGCGCTTGTTCGCGGTGGTGTGCGACGCGGTGCAGCACGCGCACCAGAAGGGCATCATTCACCGCGATCTCAAGCCGTCCAACATTCTCGTCGCCACGCGCGGCACGGAGCCCACGCCCAAGATCATCGACTTCGGCGTCGCGCGCGCCATGAACCAGCGCCTTACCGAGCACACCATGTTCACGCAGATGGGTGTGGTGGTGGGGAGCTTCCGTTACATGAGCCCGGAGCAAGCCGACTGCCGCTTGCTCGAGATCGACACGCGCACGGACATTTACGCGCTGGGCGCGGTGCTGTACGAGCTATTGACGGGCGAAACCCCCATCGAAGCGCCCACCATCGAACAGACCGGCTACGCAGAGGTGCAGCGCCGAATTCGCGACGAAGAGCCGCTCAAGATGAGCGAGCGCGCGCGCCGGCTAAAGGGGCAGGATGCGGTCAGCATCGCGGCGCTGCGCGGCACCGATCCGGCGTCGTTGCCGAAGCAGCTCAAGGGCGACCTCGATTGGATCGCGCTCAAGGCGCTCGAAAAGGAGCGCACGCGCCGCTACGCCACCGCGTCCGAGATGGCCGACGACTTGCGCCGCCACCTCGCCAACGAGCCAGTGCTGGCGGGGCCTCCCACGCGCGCGTACCGCGTGCACAAATTCGTCCGGCGCAATCGCGTGCCCGTCATCGCCGGCACCGCGGTGGGGCTTGCTATCGTGCTGGGCTTGGTGGTGAGCACCACGTTGTTCGTGCAAAACCGTGCGCAGCGGCGCGTGGCGGAAGCGCAGCGCGACCAGATTCTCCGCTTGTCCGACGCCAACGTGCTCACCAAGCTGGAAGACGAAGTGGACGCGCTGCGCCCGCCGCATCCCGAGCGGATGGCGGCGATGCAGGCCTGGCTCGAAGAGGCCGACGAGCTCGCGTCGCGGCTCCCGGCGCATCGCGCGACACTGGACGCGTTGCGCGCGCGGGTCGACTCCACCGGGGTGAAGGCACCCGGCGCGCGGGCCGCGTTCGCGAACCAGGAAGACCAGTTTCACTACGATCACTTGTCGACCTTGGTCGCCGACCTGGAGCGCTTCGTCGATCTCGATCCGCATGTCGGGTCGGTAGCACGGGTGCGCGAGCGGCTTGAGTTTGCTGCGTCGGTCGAAGGAGAAACCATGACCAGCAAGCGGCGCGAATGGAACGATGCGATCCGTTCCATCGCCAATGTCGGCGAGTGCCCGCGTTACGGCGGGCTCGTCGTCGCGCCGCAAATGGGATTGATGCCGATCGGGCGCGACCCCGCGTCGGGGCTGTGGGAGTTTCTGCACGTGCGCACCGGCAAGATGCCCGAGCGCGGACGCGATGGCCGCTTGATCCTCGCGGAGGACACCGGCATCGTGCTGGTGCTCTTGCCGGGGAGTTGTTACTGGATGGGCATGTCGAAAGACCCGCTGCCCGATCCGGCCATGCCGAGCGGCAATCCGCTGGCGCGCTTCGACGAAGTGCCGGTGCACCGCGTGTGCTTGGATCCATTCTTCGTTTCGAAGTACGAAGTGACGCAAGCCCAGTACTTGCGCATGACGGGACAGAATCCGAGCCGTATTCGCCCCGGCATCGACTACGGCATGTACATCACGTCGTTGCGACACCCCGTGGAGAATTTGAATTGGGAGATGGCGGACGCGTTCGCGCGCGACGTCGGGTTGCTATTGCCGACCGAAGCACAGTGGGAGTACGCCGCGCGTGCGGGATCGACGGCGCGTTTTCCGTGTGGTTGGGACCCGGAGTGCTTGGCGCATACGGAGAACATTTCCGACCGCTCGGCGCGCGTTCCGGGGCGGCCGGGGGGCTGGAATTACGCCGCGTGGTACGACGGCTTCGTGGACTCGTCACCCGTCGGGTTTTTCCTCCCCAACGCCTTCGGACTGCACGACGTTCTCGGCAACGTCACCGAATGGACCCGCGATTGGTACGGCTCCTACCAGCTGCCGGTCTCACCCGGCGACGGCTCGCGGTTGGGTGGCCCGCAGGCCGAGCGGGTGGTCCGCGGCGGGGCCTTCTTTTTCTGGCCGGACCGCGTCAACATTGGACTGCGCTTCAACTTGGCGCCGCACATGAACGACCGCATCGGCATGCGTCCGGTGCGCCCCCTCGACCCGGTAGAACGGGTTGAGGCCGCCTCCACTCGCTGACCGAAAGAAATTTTCATTTTTTTTTAGCCCATTCCGAGCGAAACGGCGCACGTACCCCCAGAGTCAGGTTGCGGGGGAAGGCGGCTCGCCGGCCCAGGCAAAACAACCTATACGGTCGGCGGTTTTGGCCGCGGACCCAAGCGAGCCGTCCCACCGTATCCGTGTAGCAAAATCGCGAGGCGTAACTGCCTCGCGATTTTACTTTTCCCCCCGGGCGGGACCCTGCCCGGATTTCAGCGTTCGGTTTTGGAAGATTCCAGCGTGAAGGGTTCGCGCGCGGCATCGACCGGTTGGTCGGTCAGCACGCGGAACTCGCAGCATCCGTCGCCCGCCTGGAAGGTGCGGTGACGACGGACGCGAAAGCCCAAGAGGCGTGTCAGCGCATTCACCGTGATGTTGCACAGCACGGGCCGCTGCATGGCAACGTTCAGGAATGGACAGTTGTGCTCGACCAGCGAAACGTGGCCGTTGCGCTCGACGGCGATGAAGGGGTCGTTCTGAATGTAATAGTCCTTGAGGAGTGCCAAGCGCTCCTCGAGCGGCTTGCCTTCGAGGCGCGGCGCCCATTTCTCGACCCACGCGTTGGTGATGCGCTCGAGTGCCTCGGTCAGCCCGCCGCGGTTGTTGGGGTCGGCGAGAATGTCGGCGAGTGCGAGCGAGAGTTCGTCGTAACGTTTGGGAAAGAAGGCTTCACCGGAGGGGCTGACTTCGTATACCGCCGCCGGCCG
>JAICFA010000154.1 GCA_025923935.1 Candidatus Krumholzibacteriia bacterium | reverse complement strand
GAACCCGAAGCTGTTTGCGCGACTATCGGAGGTAGGACGCGCAGGGCGGTGGAATGGTTAACACCATCAACGGATCGGGCACGTGGACTGCACTCCCGTAACGGGTGTGCATGTGATACCTTTGCGACAATGACCTCGCGCCCCCGAGTTCTTCGTCCCGCACGCCGGCACCGGCGTCGCGGGTTCGTGCTTGCATCACTCTTCCTACTCGTCGTCGTCCTGCCCGTGCTCATCAAGTTCGGCGCGGATTGGCTCTGGTTCCAGTCACTGGGCTACCAGCGCGTACTCGTGATGCGTGTTCTGGTGGGCGGGTTGCTGGGCGTGGGTGTCGCGGCGATCGCATTCGCGGTCCTCGACACGAACCTTCGCATCGCGCTCCGCGGAGCCGTCTTCGACGCGCAACCGGTCCAGTTGGCCCCCGGTTCCGTCGATCTGACCCAGCTCGTACGGCGCTTGGCGCGCCCGGCGACTCTGTTCATGGCGGTGCTGCTGGCGTTGTCGGCCGCGGGTATGTGGCTCGACGTGCTCCGCCTCATCCGCCAGACGCCGTTCGGCACCACGGATCCGGTCTTCGGGCGCGACGTCGGCTACTATGTCTTCACAGTGCCGGTGGTGGCGAGTGCGCTGAGTCTGCTCACCGTCCTCACCACGGTGTCACTCGCCGCGAGCCTGCTGATATACGCGCTGCGCCGCGACGTCACCATCATCCGCGGACACGTGACCGTCGAGCGACCGGCGCGGTTGCACCTGGCCGTGCTCATCGCGACCCTGTTCGTGCTGACGGCGTTCCGCGTGCACTTCGTGCGGATTCCGGGACTGCTCTACTCCACCACCGGGCCGCTGGTGGGCGCGAGCTACGCCGATTTGCACGGCGGACTCTTCGGTCTCCGGCTGGCAGCACTGGCCGCGATGGTGGCGGCGGGACTGGTGCTGTGGGGTTCCCGCGGCGCGCGCCTCGCGCACGCGACCATGCTCGGCGCGGGTCTCTACCTCGGCGTGTCGTTGCTGGGCGTGACCGTCTATCCCGCGATTGTCCACCGCTTGGTCGTGTCACCCAATGAACTATCAAAAGAAACGCCGCAGCTCGCGCGTCACATCGCCGCCACGCGCCAGGCGTGGGGGCTGGACAGTGTGGTGACCCGCGAGCTCACCGGAGAAGCGGGCCTCACCGAGCAAGACATCCGCGCCAACGCGGCCACGATCGACAACGTCCGTCTGTGGGACCGCGATCCTTTGCTGCAAACGTTCGGGCAGTTGCAGGAGATCCGGACGTACTACGACTTCCGCTCGGTGGACGACGACCGCTACTGGATCGACGGACGTTACCGGCAGGTGATGCTGTCGCCGCGCGAGCTCAACGCGGCCTCGCTTCCCACGCGGACATTTATCAACGAAAGGCTCACGTTTACTCACGGGATGGGGATAGCACTGGGGCCGGTGAACCAGGTGACGTCGGAGGGTTTGCCGGTGCTGTTCATCAAGGACCTGCCGCCGGTGTCGAACGTGTCGCTCAAAGTGACGCGTCCGGAAATCTACTTCGGCGAGCTCACGAATTCGTGGGTGTTCGCGCGCACTGGCCAGCGCGAGTTCGACTATCCGTCGGGCGACGAGAACGTTTACGCCAGCTACGAAGGCGATGGTGGTGTGCGCGTCGGTTCGCTGCCGAAGCGGTTGTTGTTTGCGGCCTACTTCCGCTCGCTGAAGATGCTCTTGTCGAGCGACATCACGAGCGAGAGCCGGGCGATGTACTTCCGAAACATCCACGTGCGCGCGAGAAAGGCGCTGCCGTTCCTCTCCTTCGACGACGACCCGTACTTGGTGATCGACGACGCGGGACGGTTACAATGGATTCTCGATGCCTACACGCACACCACGCGCTACCCGTATGCGCAGCCGGTCAATCGAGGCGGCGTTAATTATATGCGCAATAGCGTCAAGGTGATCATCGACGCCTATGACGGGTCGGTCACGGCGTATCTGGCCGATCCCACCGACCCGCTGGTGCAAACGCTCTCGGCGGTGTTTCCCCACATCTTTCGTCCGCTCGATGAGATGCCGACGGATCTGCGCACTCACCTGCGCTACCCCGACGCCTTGTTCAAGGTGCAGAGCGACATGTACGCCACCTATCACATGAACGATCCGGAGACGTTCTATCACCGCGAGGATCAGTGGCAGAAGCCGGTGCTGTCGGGCGCCGCGAGCCAGGATCCATTCCTCCGGCACATCATCATGCGATTGCCGGGCGAAGAGGCGGCGGAGTTCATCTTCATGGTCCCGTTCACGCCGCGCGGCAAGGACAACTTGGCCTCGTGGATGGTGGCGCGCAACGACGGCGAACGCTACGGGCAGCTCGTCGTGTACCGGCTGCCGAAGCAGAGCCTCGTTTTCGGACCCACGCAGATCGTCAACCGCATCAACCAAGACACCGAGATCGCGCGACAGATTTCGCTGTGGGACCAGCGCGGCTCGGAAGTAATCCGCGGCAATCTGCTGGTGATTCCCATCGAGGAGTCGCTCATTTATGTACAGCCGATCTATCTTCGCGCCGAAGGGGGACGCATCCCGGAGCTCAAGCGCGTCGTGGTCGCCTACCAGAACCGCGTCGCAATGGAAGAGACACTCGAAGCGGGGCTCTCACGGTTGTTCGGTGGTACCATCCAGGCTGCGGCCGCGACGCCGGCTATCGCGCCGCCGCCGCGCACCGGCGATGGCGGTGTGGCGGATCTTTCCGCGCGTGCGTCGGAGTTGTACCAGCGCGCAGTGGCCGCGCAACGCGCCGGTGACTGGTCGCGCTACGGCGAAGAGCTGGCTCGCTTGGGCGAGGTGCTGCGGCAGTTGGAGGCGGCGACAAAAGAGGAGTAAATGACATTCTGCGCGATTCCTCCGCAGCAAAGAACCACCGCCAGTGCCAAATCAGTCCTTTACATCTGCAACGAATACCCGCATGATGCTTCCAGACCCATCCTCCCCGATCAGGACATGATCGTTCAGCCTCCCTCTTCTAGAGTCGCTCAACTTTAGTCCCCTCGCCGATTGATGCGTTCGCGGCCCGGCACGTTGTCGGACCACTCTTGAAACTCCACGGGGTGCTGCGGAACTTGCCGGAGATCCCGAGAGTTTCGACACGCCGGTTCATCCGGCTTTTTGGAGAAAACAAATGAAGAAAATCTACGTGGGCAATTTGCCCTTCAGTGCGACTGAAGCACAGGTCAGGACTCTATTCGACAAGCACGGTGCCGTGCAGTCGGTCGCATTGGTCAACGATCGCGAAACGGGTCGCTTCCGCGGCTTCGGCTTCGTTGAGATCGCGGACGAAGGACTCGCTCCTGCGCTCAAGGCCCTCGACGGCTACGAGATGGACGGGCGAGCCTTGAAGGTCAACGAGGCGGAGAACAGATCCCGCAGCAACGGTAGCGGCAGCATGAGCGGCGGCAGCCGCTGGTAGTCCCGCCTTCGTTCTAGCCCACGAGGACCTCGTCACCCTCCGGTGGCGGGGTCCTCATCTTTCTAGGGGAGTGGCGTCCGCTCCCGCGAACGTCATCGAGCTCACAATCAACATCGTCTTCGACGCGGAAACCGCGCCGCTGCGCGCCTTTGAGGAGGACACCTAATAGCACGGCCCTCCCCGGCCTGCTATGTTGAAGCGCCTACACCCACGACCACGGTGGATCCTCTCGTACGGTTTCCATTGGACGATACTGATGGAAGCAGCCCCAGAATCGATCCTTCGCGAAACGCCAACCGGGAGGAAGGACATGCAAGAACCGCGGACCAACCCAGAGACGAGACTGCCCGAGGAAGCGTCGACCGACCACGCGCATCACGGCCACCACCACGAAGGTGTGCGCGAACCGTGGGGTAGCCTGCTCGCCAACGCCGGACCGCGCGATCACATCGTGCAGCTTTATCAAGACCCGAGCTTTCTCAACCGCGCGGTCTGTCGCTTCGCCGCCTCCGCGATCGCCAACGGCGAGGGTGTCATCCTGGTGCCGACGCAAGAGCACTGGAACGATTTCCGCCCGCGACTGGAGGCCGAAGGTGTCGACGTGGACGAGGCGCAGCGCCTGGGACAACTCACCGTGGTCGACGCCGATCAGCTCCTCCTCCCGAAGTTCATGCGCGACTCCATGCCCGACGCACCCGTGTTCCTGGGCTTGGCCGCCGACGTGATCACCAAGAGTCGTGCCAAGGATCGCTATCCCAAGGTGCGGTGGTGGGGCGAGATGGTCAACGTGCTGTGGGAGCGCGGCGATGTGGCCGCCAGCATGAACCTCGAGGACTTGTTCGACCAGTTGGCGCACGAGCAGGACATCGCCATCTTCTGCTCGTTCGTGATGGACAACTTCAACGGCGAGGTGCATGCACGCATGCTGCCGCGGCTGGGACAGAACCACTCGCACTTGATTCCGGTGGAAGATTATGAACGTCTGGAGAGCGCGGTGGCGGAGGCACTCCGGGATACGGTGGGCGCCGACGAGGCGCAGGTCTTGGAAAAGCGCCTGCTCGCGGGCTATCCCGTGCGCTTCAACATGCCGCGCGCTCAGGCACTGCTGTTGGCGTTGCGACAGGTTCTCCCCGTAGTCGCGGAACCGGTGCTGGAACGCACTCGTACGTTGTACGCGAACCCGAGGGGTTAAGCACGATGGTGGCGCGCGCGCACGTGACCGATGATGGTTGGTTTGGTGGAGTATTCGATCCATCCGGCGACCACGCGCGCGCGGACGAGCTGCACGGCGATCTCATCGGTATCCTGGAGGCCGTGGCACTCCCCATCATCGTGGTTGGCCCCGACTTCAAAGTCGATTGCTTCAACCGAGCCGCGACCATCGCACTCGGGCTCACCCCGGCTCACGTCGGTCGGCCGCCGTCCGACAACGGTCTGCTCGCGGAATTCAAAGACCTCGAGAAGCATTGCGCGCGCGTGATCGCTGACGGTGTCTCCAGCCGGTGCGAAGTCGCGCACGAGGGCAGATGGTTTCTCCTGCGCGTCGCTCCGTACACCGGACGGGGCGAGGAATCCGCCGGTGTGGTGCTGACGTTGACCAACGTCACCGCCTTCCGTGCGAGCATCGATCAAGCGATCTACGAACGCGAGTACACCAAGGCGATCTTCAATACCGTTAGCGGACCCATCGTGATCGTGGACGCCGATCTGCGCGTGCAGACCGCCAACCGCGCCTTCTACGAGATGTTTCAGGTGTCGCGCGACGAAACCCAGGGGGTCCGGCTCAACGAGCTGCGAAATCATAAGTGGGACGGCCCTCAGTTGTGGGCGCTGGTCAAAGACGCCGTTTCCGCCACCGCGGAGTTCCAACCGGTCGAGGTCGAACACGACTTCGCGTTGATCGGACGCCGGACATTGTTGCTCGACGCGCGGCCGCTATCCCGCGAGGGTCATTCCGAGCACCTCATTCTTCTCACCTTTCAGGATATTAGCGACCGCAAGCAAGCCGAGGCACAGCTTCGTCGCAACGAGCAGACTCTGAAAGAGGCGGATCGGAAGAAGGACCAATTCCTCGCCATCCTCGCTCACGAGCTGCGCAACCCGCTGGGACCGGTGCGCAACGCCGCCCACTATTTGAAGCTGAAAGAGATTCCGGACCCGGAGCTGAAGCGGCCGGTGGAAATGATCGAGCGCCAAGTAGAGCACATGGCGCGACTGATTGACGACCTGCTCGACGTTTCGCGCATCTCGCGCGGCGTGTTGGAGCTGCGGCGTGAGCGGCTCGATTTCGAAGAGGTCGTCAAGGCTGCGGTGGACGCCTGCCACGATGAGATCGATGCTCGCCACCACGCGTTACGGGTGAGCTTGCCCAAGGCACCGGTCACTCTCCATGCCGACCGTCACCGCCTCATCCAGGTCTTCTGCAACTTGATCTCCAATGCGTCGAAGTACACGCCGGTGGGCGGTCGGATTGATTTCACGGCGCAGCAAAATGGCGACACGCTCGACGTGTGGGTGAAAGACAACGGTGCGGGCATTCCGCGGGAAAAGCTCTCCGAGATCTTCGAGCTCTTCGCACAAGTCGACCGTTCCTTGGACCACCAAGGAGGCCTGGGAATCGGGCTCACCCTGTCGCGCGAGCTGGTGGAATTGCACGGTGGAACGATTGACGCGCGCAGCGAAGGCTTGGGACACGGGAGCACCATCGCGGTGAAGCTACCGATTGCTCACGCCGCGCCGGCGACAGTGCCCACGGCCATTACCGAGCCGCAGACCGGCGCCAAAGTCCGCCGCATCGTGATTGCCGACGACAACGAAGACGCGGCGGAAAGTCTGGCGCAATACTTGGAACTGGACGGGCATCGGGTGAGCCTTGCGTACGATGGTGAGGCGGCGCTGAAGATGATCGCCGAGTCTTTGCCCGAGGTTGCGTTCGTCGATATCGGCATGCCCAAGGTAAATGGCTACGACGTGGCGCGCCGGATTCGCGAGTCCGCGTGGGGAAAATCGATCCACTTGGTCGCCCTCACCGGCTTTGGGCAGGATAGCGATCGCCAGCTCGCCAGCGAAGCCGGCTTCAACACTCACCTAGTGAAGCCGGTCTCTCCCGACCGGATTACCGAAATCCTCGCCGAGCTGGGCAATTCTTCGAAGGACAAACTTCCTCTGTAGTAGACCACGGGCGGCTGTGCCGCAGCGGTCGTCCCTTCCAACCACACACCGAGTCGATTGCCCGGGGCGGATCGTTTTCACGCCTATGAAGTAACGGTCGCTCAAATCGGCTATTCTAGAGTCCACCATGCAAGAAAAAGAACTCCATCGACGCGCGTCCGAAGTCTTCGCCAACGCCATCGATTTGCCCGACGCCGAGCGCGACGCGTACCTCGGCTCCGCGTGCCGCGGCGATGCGGACCTGGAAAAAGAAGTCCGCTCCCTCCTCGACTACCACGTTCCCGATAGCCAGGCGGTCACCGAGCATTCTCCATCCGAAGAGCCCAAGGACATGACGGGTGTGACCGTGGGACGTTATCGCATTGTCTCGCGCTTGGGGCGCGGCGGGATGGGTGTGGTGTGGCAGGCGCAGGATGAGACGTTGGGGCGCGCGGTGGCGATGAAGTTCCTGCCGCCGGCGCAAGCGCGCTCGGAGGTTTCGCGGCAGCGCTTCCTGCGCGAGGCGCGCGCGGCATCGAGTCTGT
>JAICFA010000153.1 GCA_025923935.1 Candidatus Krumholzibacteriia bacterium | reverse complement strand
GTGCAGGCCGTTTACGTAGATCTCGTAGACGATCACATTCTGCGGCGTCACGTCATCGGTTGACGCGCCCCACCACACTTGCATCTCGAGATCGCCGTAGCCGAACGCCTGCACGGGCGATGGCTGGGTCGGCGGCGTCACGTCGTTGCCGTCGTTAGGCAGCGTCGTGACGGAGAATGCTGCGCTGACCGCCGACAGGTTGCCGTCGGGCACGTTGACGTAGCTGTCGCGGGCCTGCGCCGTGAACGTGTAGGTGGTTCCCGCCTGGAGCAGGGTGAACGTTCTCGACGTCTCGGAGACCCACGTGAGCCCGCCATTCCTAATCGGAACGCCGTCCTTGGTCACCTGGTAGGAAATGAACGGGCTGTCGTCCGTCGACGACCACGCGAGCGTGATGTACCCCGTACCCACGGCCGTCACCGTGAACGCGGGTGCCGTCGGCGCTGTGTTGTCCAGCGGAAGCGACACGGACACGTTGTTGCTGCTCGCCAATCTCGTCCCGGTCGAACTCAGGGCGTACGCCGAGAACGAATAGGTCGCACCTTCCTGCAAAGGCGGATTCGGGTACTTCCACGTCGTGCTGGTCTGCCCGCCGGGGACCGAAATTTCGCGTCCCCAATTGTCGCGGAGACGATATGACGCGGCGCCGGTGATTGGGTTCCACGCGAACGACACACTCCACGATGTGTTGCCGGTCACGCTAAGACTCATCGACCCTGTCGGAGGCTTCGGTGGTTTCGGAACTTTCCCCAAAGCGGTTGAGTCTGTCGCCGTCATCTCGGGCCGGGTGGAGTCTTGGCACGCGGCCGTTACGACCAGCATGGATGCTGCCAAAACATAGGGAACTGATTTCCGCCATGTGAACATGGGACACCTCTCTGTGTTGCAGAATTGTCGTTGCCACCTCGATCCGAGAGGTACCGAGGAAGGCCGTAGTCGAGCGTCTCGAACCAACCGAGTCAGGTTGACGAGGAGATGTCCACCGCACCCACACCAGGCAGCGACGCAGTTCGGGTACCACGGGGGCGCTGCCGCACCACGCCAACTATTACAAAGCTATCGCTTGGAAATGTCAAGGGTGTACGTACGTTTACGTACACTCAGTTTCTATTCTAGCGGACCAGGCCGGCTAAGCGCTTCTGCGCGACGCTCTGCTTGGGGTCGATTTCAAGCAGTCGCTGGTAGACCGCGATGGCCGCGGCACTGTCTCCCTCGGCCTCGTACGCGGCTCCCACCGCGAGCACGTCGGGCGCATGCACCGACGGCAATATGCTGGCCGCCTGGACCGCGCTCGTCTGCGCCTGCGCGAGGTCGCCGGAAGCCAGACTGGCGCGCGCAATCAGCGCCCACGCGGCCGCGCGACGGGGGTCCAACTCGGTCGCTAGCGTCGCTGCCTGAATGCACGCATCCGTTCGTCCCGCCGCCAACTCCTCGACGGCGTCCTCCTGCAGACGGCGCGCTTGGAAAAACGGTTCGAGCAGATCATTGTATGCGCCGGTGTTCATCTTCCAGACAACGGCGGCACGATGGCCGCTGAAAACTGGATCGCGCGTGATGATGCGCACCGCGTCATAGAACTCGGCGATGCGCGCATCCTCGATCATGTTCTTCTGCTGAAGCAGCGAGTTCATGTAGCCCAGCGGCACTTCCCGCGCGAAATGGCCGATCATCCACTTGATCCCACGTTCCGGCAAACGTGCGAGCAGCGGGTCGGCCAGTGCGTATCCGTCCAGGATGTGTGCGTTCGGCCCCGAGTAGTACCCGAGAAACCCGACCATCCCGCCGAGTTGTACCGACCAATTGTGCTTGCGCGCCTCGCGCCCTTCCACCGCTTTGGGATGGTGGTCGACGCCGTGTTGGTGATCGGCACGCAGCAGACCCGTCTGCTGGAAGTAGAAGGCGCGTTCGTCCGCGATGCCGTGAACCATGGGACGGTGCTCTCGACCGTACCCGCGTCCGCTCACGATCGGCGGGCGCGCCGATGCGCACCCGATCACGAGCACCGCGGCGGTAGCCGCGGCGAACACGCGACGGTCCGCGAACCGGAATTGCGAGAGCAGGGCGACAGCCGCGAAAAACGGGGCCGTCAGGAACCGTCCACCCATGAAATCGCCGCCGATCCAGACCACGTAGAACATGGTGGCGGCAATTCCGGCGGCAATTGCGATTTGGTTCTTACGCCGGGTAATGAACGCCATCACGATCGCCGCGATGGTCACCACCAACGTCAGCGGATCGCGCTGGAGCGTTTCGACGACGTAGTAGATGCCCTGCCGGAGCAACTCGGATCGCTGGATACCGGTATTGAGCTTGGCGTAGGCCGTGTTCGGCACGAGCGATCCGTAGTACAGGAGCGAGAACATCTCCCACGCGAAGACCGGCACGAACGCCACCAGCAACGCCTTGAGTGCCTCGCGCCGTGGCAATTCCATGAGTGCCAAGACGAGCGCGGGTGCTACCAGCAGCACGAAGTCGGCTCGCGTCAGAAATCCGAGGCCCGCGACCGCGGCCAGCCAGCGGGCACGCCGGCCGTCGTGCCGCGCGCGAAACCAGAAGAAAAGGAAGAGCGCGAGCAGCGCGTGCGTCAGCGGATTCTCGAGCCCCGACGTTGAGTAGTCGACGAAGGCATGAGAGAACAACAACGCCACGAGACCCAGCAGTGCTGCGTGCGGTGTACTCGCAACCCGCAGAGCGAAAATCGCCAGTGCGGAGACCGAGACGACGATCGAGAGCACAATGCCGGTCGTGTACACCTCGCGCGTGAAGCCAACCAGCAACGCGTTCATGAACATCCACAACGGGTGCGTATAGACTTGGACGCGCTCGGCCACGTTCCACGTGAGGCCATACCCGTTCAGGAGATTGTCGACCACTCGATAGGTGATGTACGCGTCGTCCGACACCCATGCGGTGCGGACCAGAACCACGACAAATGCCAACAACAGCAGGGCAGAGGGCGCCCACGACGGCCCGTGCTGGTTAACTGCAGCGGCGGTGGTTGGCTGCCGGTGCGTGACTTGCTTGCGCCGTGTGGGAGTGCGTGACATGGACGTCGCGGCCGGCTAGCGCGCCTGGAGTTGAGATAGCCGCTCTTGCGCGGTCACCTGGGTTGGGTCTATTGCGATCAGTTGTTCGTATATCGCGATCGCGGCGGCGCTGTCTCCTCGCGCTTCGAAGGCTTCGCCCACCGCAATGACATCGGGCGCGTGATCCGCCGGCAGTATCTTAGCGGCTGCGACCGCGCCCGACTGCGCTCGCTCGAGGTCGCCGTTGAGTAGGCTCGCTCGCGCAATCAACGCCCACGCTGCGGCGCGGCGCGGGTCCAGCTTCGTCGCTCGCGACGCGGCGGTGATGCACGCCTCCGGCCGCCCAGCGGCCAATTCGCGCACGGCGTCCTCCTGCAGTCGGCGTGCTTCGAAAAACGGTTCGAGCAACGAGTCGTACGCGCCCGTGTTCATCTTCCAAATGACGGCCGCGCGCCCGCGACGACCAATCGGCTCGCGGGTGATCATCCACACCGCATCGTAGAACTCGGCGATGCGCGGATCCTCAATCATGTTCTTTGAATACATCAGTGACTGCATGTAACCGACCGGCACTTCGCGCGCGAAATGTCCCACCCTCCACTTGATCCCCCGCTCGGGCAGCCGTGCGAGCAGTGGGTCCGCCAGCGCGTAGCCATCCAAGATGTGCGCGGTTGGACCCGAATAGTATCCGAGAATCCCCACCATGCGGCCGAACTGCACGGAGAAATTGTGGTCGCGTGCGCCGCGTCCTTCAACCGCCTTGACGTGCTCGTCGACGCCGTGTTTGTGATCGGCCCGCAGAAGCCCAGTTTGCGGGAAGTAGCCGGCGCGTTCGTCCGCGATCCCGTGATACGTGATGTAAGGACGCCCGAGCCCGTAGTCGCGTCCGCTGAGAAGCGTCGGGCGTCCGAACGCGCACCCAATCAATGCTACCGCCGCCGCGGCGAGAGCAAACACACGCCGGTCGTCGAACCGGTACTGCGATAGCAGCGCTACCGCGGTGAAGAACGCCGGGGTAAAAAACCGCCCGCTCATGAAGTCTCCGCCGATCCAAACGACGTATACGAGGTGTGCGGCGATTCCCACACCAATCAGAATCTGATCCCTCCGCTTTGCGACGAACGCCGATATGATCGCGCCGATGGTCACCACCAGCGTCAGCGGATCTCGCTGCAGTGAGTCAAGCAGGTAGTAGAGACCCTGACGAAGCAGCTCAGGCCGTTGAATGCCTGTATTGAGCTTGGCGTAAGCGGTGTTCGGTACGAGCGACCCGTAATAGACGAGCGAAAACGTCTCCCAAATACATATCGGCGTCAACGTTACGAGAACCGCTCTGAGCGCCTCGCGACGCGGAAGCTGCATGAATGCGACGACGAGTGCGGGTGCGACCAGCAGGAGGAAATCCGCTCGTGTCAAGAACCCGAGCGCCGCTATCGCGCCGAGACGGTAAGCGCGCTGAGCGTCTCGCGGTGTGCGGAACCAACAGATCAAGAACAGCGCGAGGAGCGCGTGCGTCAGCGGATTCTCGAGGCCCGAGGTACAGTAGTCGACGAATCCATGCGACAACAATAAAGCCAGTAAGCCCAGCAGCGCGGCGCGCGAGGTTTGCGCCAGACGAAAGGCGACGAGCGAAAGCGCTACCAGCGACACGACGATCGACAGCACAATAGCGGTCACATAGACCTCGCGCGTGAAACCCACGACGGCCGCGTTCAAGAACAGCCACAACGGGTGGGTGTAGGCCTGCACACGTTCGGCGACATTCCAGGTGAGACCGAAGCCGTCGATGAGGTTGTCGATCACCCGGTACGTTATGTACGCGTCGTCCGAAAGCCACGCGGTGCGGACTAGGACGACCATGAACACCAGCAGCGCGATCATGATTGCCGGGTGCAGTCGCGGGCGAACCGCGACGGCTGGCGACCGTCGACGCCTGGATTTGTTGCGATTAGTGGGGCTCTGTGGCATTAACGAGCATCGACGATAGCCCGGGGTCATGCCGGAGTCAATCGTCCGGGGCGCATCTGACAGCGCGTGGCGTTTCGTGTAGAATTGCCGCCGCATGAACGTCTACGGGGCTCGTGATCTTCCGGCCAACGTCATCGATGGAACCGTCGCCGTACTCGGTTTCGGGAACCAGGGTCACGCGCACGCGTTGAATCTGCGCGATTCGGGTGCCCAGGTGGTGGTCGGTGCGCGCACGAACGGTGCGGGTTGGAGTGCGGCCAAGCAGGCGGACTTCGACACGCATTCGATCGCCGAAGCGGCGGCCCGCGCCGACGTGGTCGCGATGCTCTTACCCGACGAAGTGCAGGCCGACCTGTTCGCGACCGAAGTGGCGCCGGCCATGAAAAAGAACGCGGCACTGGTGTTCGCGCACGGGTTTCCAGTCGCGTTTGGTGGGATTACGGCGGCGCGCAGCCACGACGTCGTGCTGGTGGCGCCGAAAGGGCAGGGACATTTTCTGCGCCGCGAATACGAAGCGGGGCGATCCGTCCCGTGCATGCTCGCGGTCGAGCACGACGCCAGCGGTCGCGCGCTTCAGGTGGCACTGTCGTACGCGTCGCTGATCGGATGTTTGCAGGCAGGTGCGATCGCAACCACCTTCCGCGAAGAGGCCATCACCGACATGTTTGGCGAGCAGGCGGTGTTGTGCGGCGGCGTGCCCGAGCTGGTGAAGGCGGCCTTCGAAACCCTGGTAGCGCGCGGCTACTCGCCGGAAGTCGCGTACATCGAATGCTTGCAGGAGCTCAAGATCATCGCCGACTTGATGTACGAAGGCGGCCTGCACGACATGCGTACGCGTATCAGCAAGACGGCGGCGTGGGGATCGTTCGAAAGCGGCCCGCGCGTCATTGGGATGGAGAGCCGTCGGGTCTTGGAAGCGATCCTCGACGAGCTCGAATCCGGCGAGTTTGCGCGGCGCTGGTTGGACGAAGCGCGCGCGGGACAGCAACAGCTGGCAGCGCGCATTCGCGACGAAGCCACGCACGACATCGAGCGCGCGGGACGCGCGGTGCGCGAGCTGACGCACAAGAACAAGGAGAAAGCGTGAGATATCGGGCGTGGGTGACGATCATTCTGCTGGCGGTCGCGGTGGCGAGCTGCGCGAAGAAGGAAGAGCCGGTTGCGGAAAAGCACGCGGCCAAGCGCTACGTCGTCCCCAAGAGCTTCGACCGCGAGCTCAACGAGACCGAGCTCGACAGCCTGCGCCAGATGAAGGCGACGCATCGCGTGACGCGCGACGAGTATTGGGACGGCTACGGCGGTGTCATGGCCAGCGACGAGTTCGAAGTGTGGTATCCGGACGGCAAGGTGAACGCGCTGCAAGGCATGGCGATGCTCAAGCTGGCTGCCGAGGCGCGCGCGAAAACCGCCAACGTGTTCGGTAAAGCGCCCGCGGAGCGCGTCGTGATCGTGTGCGCGGGCGACTTGGACGTCTACACCTCGACGACGGGACGGCAATGGTGGCACTACTCGCGCATCGTCGGCGACACCATCAGCATTCAGCCGCCCATCAGTCTGTACACGAGGGGGCTCTTGGGCGTCATCGGCCCGCGCGAATACTACGAGTGGGCCATCGTCAAACTGTCGAAGGGACACACGCCGCGCTGGGTGCAGGAAGGCTTCGCGTCCTACCTCGCGGGTGAAGCACCGGTGCTGGAAGAGTTGCGCCAGGACTTCGGCAGCGACGAGATGTCGATGCGCGCGGTGGAGTCGGCGCTGGAGCAAGAGACCGACCGCCAAGCCACGCGGCGTGCGTACTACAACGCGTACCGCACCATCGAAACCATCGCGAAGGCGCACGGCGAGCAAGCGCTGGGACGCTTCGTGACGGCATTGGGCGAGAAGGACGACGTCGAGGCGGCGTCGCAGGAAGCCTTCGGCCAACCCTTCGACGATGTGGTGGATGCGGGCCGCGCGTGGGCGGCAACCCAATGATCAGTGCTTGAGGAGATTGCGCCGGGGGATGATCAGGCGCGAAATCCACAGCCCCGTCGCCAGCGCGACACCGGTCAGGATCATGGTGAACGCGGTCTGCATGCCGGTCACCGGATCCTTCGAGATCATCTCGGTGATGCTGCGAAATCCCAGCGACCCGGGAACGATCATGATGAGGCCCGGAGTCGCCGTGACC
>JAICFA010000152.1 GCA_025923935.1 Candidatus Krumholzibacteriia bacterium | reverse complement strand
CGACGCCGGTCTCATCGAGGACTCGCACGCGTACAACATTCGCGGCGAGATCTTCCTCGGCGGCGAACGGCGCTTCACCACCACGCAGAGCTATCCCGTGCTCACGCGCGAGGCGGCGAGCCATGCGGATCTCATTCTGATGGCGTTGGAGTCGCAAGCATCGTCGCGACCGCTGGTGGGAACGCATTGGGTGTTGACCGAGCTCGCCGGACGTTCGCTCACCAAAACACCCACCGGACGCGAGCCGCACCTCATTCTCTTGGATGAAGATCACCGCGCGGTGGCGACCGGCGGCTGCAATCAGATGTCGGGCACCTACCAGGTTGGCGACGGCAATGCGCTCACCTTTTCGCAGCTGATTGCCACGCAGCGCGCGTGCTCGGATGGCATGGACCGCGACCGCGCGCTGGCGGAAGCCATGGAAGCGACCGCGACCTATCAAATCGAGGCGGATCGCATGCGCCTGAGCGATGCATCCGGCACGGTGCGCGCGAAGTTCCAGGCGGCGGCGATCGAAGAGTGATGCGATCGCTTGCGCGACACATCGGCACGCTCGTGTGCGTACTCGCCCTTGGGTGCACGGAGACAAAGCAGAAGCCGGCGTCGAAACCGGACAGCGCGGCAACGGCCGACACGTCGTTGCCCGCCGCGGCGGTCCTGGTGGGTTGGTATCAGGAAAGCGCCGGGCGAGCGACCTTTCGCATGTGCACGACCTTGGGATCCATGACCGTGGCACCGGAAGGTGCGGCCGAGTCCCTGCATCGCGAGTACGAGCGCGCGGGCGGCGCCAAACCGGTGATCGTGTCGTTGACGGGACGAACCGAGCCGCGCGAGGATGCCCGATCCGGCGAGACGCGCGAGTTCTTGGTAGTCGAGCGCTTCGAGCGGGTGTGGCCCGAGGAATCGTGCGAGAAACTCGGCGTCGATACGTCCCTCGAGAACACCTACTGGCGGCTAGTCGAATTGAACGGCGCTGCGGTAACGCCGCACGAAGGACAGCGCGAGGTACACATCATCCTTCGCCTCGACGGACACGTGGGCGGCTTCGGCGGCTGCAACCATCTCACCGGACGCTACCAGCGCGACGGCACCTCGCTTAGTTTCGCCGACTTGGGTTCGACGCTGATGGCGTGTCCCTACTCCGACGAAGAAGCGGCCTTCATGACCGCGCTCCAACACACCGCATCCTTTCGCATCCTCGGCGAGTCGCTCGACCTGCGCGATGGCGAGGGCAACTCGATCGCCTTGCTCCGCGCTGTCTATCTACGCTAATCCGGAAATAAAAAACCCGCGGGTCCGAGGAGCCTGGACCCGCGGGCGGTGAGAGCGCGGTCGAGAAATTTGTTAGGTGTCCTTGTTATCGTCCTTGTTGTCGTGTTCCCAATCGCCGTCGCGCTTCTCGCGCTCGATCTCTCTCCAGCGCTTCGACATTTTCTTGAAGCGGGGATCGTCGCGAATGTTGTCCAGATCGTCGTCGTGCTTGGCGGAGTTCCACACCTCGAAGCCGGCGCCTTCCGACTTCTCGAGCCATGAAATGGCGGCGTCGACGTTACCGGCTTCCGAGTTCGCACACGCCAAGTTGTACATGGTGGTGGGCGTCTTGTAGCCGAGGTCGAGCGCTTTCTGGAACGAGCCGATGCTGCTCTTGGCATCGTCGCTGGCGAGCTGGACGAAGCCGAGGTTGAACCACGCACGGCCGACCTTGGGATGCTCCTGGGCGACGTCTTGGTAGTGGCTGAGGGAGCGCTTCCACCCCTTCTTCCATGCCTTCTCGCCGTCGTCGTCATCATCCCGGCCCCAGTTGAAATTGCCGTTCCACCACTCGCCGCCTTGCAGCGTGAGGTCGTCGGCCAGCACGTACAAGTCCTTGAATTTCTTTTCGCCGTGCAATGCGACCAGATCGGGATCGTTCTTCATGTGTCCGGCGTCAACTGAGCCGGTGGTGATGGCCTGCTCGAGCAGCTTCAACGCGTCGTCTTGCTTGCCGGCCAGGGAGCGCGCGCACGCCTTGTTGTACAACGCGTCCTCATCCTTCGTCAGATCGTACTCCTTCTGGAAGGCTTGCGCGGCGGTCTCGTAGTCGCCGGAGCGCAACAGTTCGATGCCGACGGAGTTCCACTCGCCCTCTTCGATATCCTTGCTCTTCGCCATGCGGTCGTAGTCGCGCTTGGCCTCTTTTTGCTCGGATTGTGCGGTGCCGGACTCCATGAGGTCGTTCATCAAGTCCTTGAAGCGCGGGTCACCGCGCAGCGAATTGAGGTCCGAGTCCTCGGCGTACTTTTCCGGATCGTCGAAACCTTCATCGATGGCTTCGCGCAGCATGTCGATAGCGCGGCCGCTCTGATCGGCCAGCGCGTACGAGCAGCCCGCGTTGTAGTAGGCGACGTCGGCACGGTAACCCTCGCGCGCGGCATTTTCGTACGCTTCTCCGGCGCGCGCGTAGCGCTTGCTGTTATACAGGTCGTTCGCGCGTGCGTACCACTCGCTGCCCGAGCGATTACCGTCTTTGTCGGTCATGTAGTAGTAGTTCTGCGCCTTCGGGGCCTTGCGCGCGGCCTTCATCGCCGCCTTCATCGCGGCTTTGTCGATCATGTACGGGTTGAGCCTGATGACGGGCTTGACCACGATCGCCGGTGCCGCGACCGGCGCAACCGGCGGTATCGCTGCCACGGGCGCCACCGGGGCCACTGGGGCCACGGGAGCCACGGGAGCCACCGGGGCCGGTGTGACTTCGACCACCGCGTCGGTGCACTTGGGCTCGATGTTCATGGAAGTAGGAGCCAGTTCGGCCCAATCGACCGTCGCGAACTTGATGACTTGTGCGGACTCGACTTGCGTCGGATGGGTGGCGGCAATGGCCGTGAACAATGCGAGCGATGCGGCGATCGCCGTCACCGCGGTGCGGCGCGACATACCACCATGCGGAACGCGCGTCGATAGGATCGCGACCACGCGCGTCTCCAGCGACGAGCGTGTGGCCAGTGCCAGCGCGGTGCCGGCGTAGGGATGGCGGCCCAAGGCACTGCGCGCGATGGCGATCAAATGTTCTGCGTAGTCCGAGCCGCGCACGCCGCTGGCGAGCACCAGCTCGTCACAGGCGCGCTCCGCGTCGCGGCGGGCATGCGCCGACAACACCCACACCAAGGGGTGGAACCACACCACCGCGCGCGCGCTGCGCACCACCAGCATCCACAGTCCATCGCGACGGCGCACGTGTGCGAGCTCGTGCAGCAGTACTGTCGCCAGACGCTCGCGCGACCACGCGGCCGCCGCCAACGGCAGCACGACGCGCGGATGGAGCGTTCCCACCACGATGGGAATGGTGATGTCACCGGTGATGCCGAGGTCGACGTGCCGACGAATGCCGAGCACGCGGCACGCGCGCTCGTATTCGACGCGCAGGTACTCGTCGGTCACCGGCATCGACCGGCGCGCCAGACGCCGCGCACCGATCGCACCGATCAAGGTCCAGGAAAGCAAGCACACGCTGACGGTCATCCAGGTGAGCAGGGCGAAGCCGCTCCAACCCAGCGAGCGCGCGGCGTCGGCGACGAGAGTCGTAACGGCGCGGGCAATGGAGCCGAGGTACGCCTTGCGCGCGGGGGCAGCCGATGCAGCCGGTGCGGGCGGGGTAGTCTCTTCGTCCATGACCGAGACGGCGCGGCTCTCGGGCATCACCGAGGAAGCCGGTGCCGCGACCGTCGCCGGTGTGTCGATGGCGAACGGCATGGAAGGTTCGACCGAAGGCTCGGGTTGCACCGCCGGGTCGGCGGGGAGTAGGGGAACCGAAAGCGCCGGGAGCAGCGCCGAGGCCACCGGCAGCATGACGATCGCGCACACGCTCGCGACCGCGATGACGCAGCGCGTCGCCGGTCTCACGCGTCGCGCGAGGGCGAGAAATGCGCACGCAATGGCGGCGATGACCGTCGCCCGCGCCAGCCACAAGGCAAGTGGCTCCATCGTGATCGAGTCCAGCAGAGACGAAATGCCGAAGATCGGGGTCATGGTCATCGTCCTTCCGTGCGCGCGCGCTCGATGAGCGCGGCCATGCGATCGAGATCGTCGTCCGTCAAATCCGTGTTGGGGTCTTCGAGCAGTGCCATTACCGCGCCCGCCGTCGAACCCTCGAAGAAGGTGTTGAGCAGGTGCTCCACCGCGCTTCGCCGGGCTTTGTTGCGATTGAGCGTGGGGCGGTAGATGTATCGCTTTCCGTCGTGTTCGTGCGCAATGAGGCCTTTTTGTTCCAGAACCCGCAGTGTCGCGCGCACCGCAGAATAACTGGGCGGGGAGGGGATGCGCAGATGGACTTCGCCGGCGCTGGCACTGCCCGCGCTGTACAGCACGTCCATGATCTCCCGCTCGCGGCGGCTAAGTGTCCGTAATCGTTTCATGATGGGTTACCCCTCCGGGTGCTGAAATTTTAGCAAGTGCTGAAAAACTAGCACATCCGGGATTACGCCGTCAACGAGCATTTTGTTCCGCCAAATGTTGGACGTAGAATGCGGGTAGTGGGATGCAAGCAAAAGGAAGGTTCTGCCAATGTCGGGAAGACTAAGACGGTCGAGAAACAAGGTCATTGCCGGTGTGTGCGCCGGGCTCGCCGAGCGGGTGGGCTGGTCCGCAACCCGTATGCGAATCGTGTACTTAGTAGTTTCTATCCTGAGCGCGGCGTTTCCCGGAACGCTGGTCTACATCATTCTATGGTTCGTCATGCCGGGACCCGAGGACTAGGGCGCACCCGCCCCTAGCGCCGATTCCTGGTTCCATACATTTGTGTGGAAGATGGGGTATCGGGGAATTACAATCTCCGCGTTCCACCAACCTGGTATGCGATCGCCCGTCGCCCTCCCTATCCCCGTCGATGGCGATCCAATGACTGAATGAGCGGCTGTTCCTGCTGCGGCCGCAATACGGGGAGGTATCCGCTCACATCGTCTTCCAACCGAAGGGCGTTTCTTCGCGCCCGGTCGTTTTCCCTTGAGCAGCTTCGACACCCGTCGAAGACAGAATCGAACGGTCGAACGGTTAGGAGAAGAATCATGAATCGCAAGGCATTGCTGGTGTGCGTGTCTCTGCTTTCGCTTTCCGTTTTGATTTTCGCGGCCGCGGCGATGTCCGCGCCGTTCGCGCCGGTGCAAAAGGGCTTCCAGCCCGCCGGCACCGACGTACTGCCCTACGCACCCGATCGCATCATCGTGAAATTCAGGGAGACTAGTTTACAGCGCGCGACGTTACGAGTGCCGCGCCAGCTGGGCGCCGTGGCGCCCGGCACCATGACGGGGCTTGCGTCCGTCGACGCCTTGAACCAGCAGCTGCGCGTGGTCGAGATTTCGCGGCCGTTCATCGAGCCGCGCAACACCATCGCAGCCCAGCAACTCGGCATTGACCGCGCACTCATGCTGCACTTCGCGCCCGGTGTCGATATCGACGCGGCGGTCCGTCGTTACGCGGCGGATCCCAACGTCGAGTACGCGACGCCGGATTGGGTCGCGTTCCCGGCGGTGGTTCCGACGGACCCCGCGTACGCGCAGCATTGGGGACACAACAATACCGCGCAGCTTCCCGGTCTCGACTGGGGCGGCACGTACGATCACACGCTCCCGACCACCGTCGGAGTTCCCGGATTCGACGCCAACGCGCAGCTGGGGTGGGACGGTACGGCGGGCTTCGGCGATCCCAACGTCATTCTCGCCATCATCGACTCGGGAGTGAACTTGAGTCATCCCGATTTGAATCTTGTGGCGGGCTGGGACTACGGCAGCGGCGACAGCAATCCCGAGGACAACTCGTCGGCGCCGGGACACGGCACGGCGTGCGCCGGTGTGGCCGCCGCCCGCGCCAACAACGGTCTGGGTGCGTGCGGTGCAGCACCCGGCTGCCGCGTGATGCCGCTCAAAGTGGCGAACAACGCGGGCCAGATGTTTTTCTCCGCCATCGTGAACGCGATCTTCCACGCCGCCGACAACGGCGCCGACGTCATCAGCATGAGTTTGGGCGCGGCCATCACGAGCGATCCGTCGACGGACAACGCGATCACCTACGCCACCAACGCGGGTGTCACGATTCTCGCCGCGACAGGAAACTCGAACAGCAGCACCATCAGCTACCCGGCCATCAACCCCAACGTGATTGGTGTGGGAGCGGCGTCGCCGTGCGACGGTCGCAAGCGCAGCAGCAGCAACACCGGTGAGCTGAATCCCGGCGTCAATCCCGACCCGAACGGATACACGTGCGACGGCGAGCGCTGGTGGGGCTCGAGCTACGGCACCAACACGCCCAACGCCGCCGGTGCGGTCGACATCATTGCACCCACCATTCTGTACACCACCGACATCCAAGGTGCCGGCGGATATCGCCCCGGCGACTACGAGCCGTACTTCAACGGCACGTCGTGCGCGACACCGTACGCGGCGGGCATTTGCGCGCTGATCAAGTCGAAGAATCCCACCTGGACGCCGGCTCAGATCAAGTCGCGCCTGACCAGCACGGCGCAGGATGTGATTAACGTGGAATCCATCGCCGGCTGGGATCGCTACAGCGGTTTTGGTCTGGTCGATATCAATGGTGCCGTCGGCGGCGGCGGATGCACGCCGCTCGTCACGGCGAATTTCTCGGGGACGCCGTTGTCAGGGACCGCACCGTTGACGGTGAACTTCACCGACTTGTCGAGCGGTAGCCCGACCAGCTGGAGCTGGAATTTCGGGGACGGCGGTACCTCCACCGCGCAGAATCCGAGCCACGCGTACACCGTTGCGGGAACCTACAATGTGACGCTGACCGCGACCAACGCGTGTGGCAGCGACCCCGAAGTGAAGAACGCCTACGTGACCGTCACCACCGGTGGCGTCACCTGGACGACGATCACGTTCGATAATTTCGAGAGCAGCTTCGGAAGTTACACGGATGGCGGATCCGATTGTTCGCGCTACACCTCCGACACGTTCGCGTGGGAAGGTGTGGCCGCCATCGACATCCAGGACAACTCCGGAACGCCATCCTCGTTCGCGACCACGACGGCGCGCAACCTGACGGCGTATCAAACGCAGCAGATCACCTTCTTCTTCCGCGCCGAAGGGATGGAAACCGGCGAGAACTTCTTCGTGGAGTACTTCAACGGGACGGCGTACCAAACGGTGGGGAACTACGTGTCGGGAACGAGCTTCACCAACGGCTCGTTCTTCACGGCGACGATCACCCTGAACCGAGGT